>CAYQFC010000016.1:0-12720 GCA_964416585.1 uncultured Aliarcobacter sp. | reverse complement strand
ATTTTTTGAGAAATAAGAGTCAATTCCATTTGCAATTCCATTTGCTAAAAGTTGTTGATACTCTTTTTCATAAAGCCTTCTACTCTCTTCATTGTGAGAGATAAATCCAAGTTCTATTAAAATTGAAGGCATTTGAGCACCTACAAGAACCCAAAAAGGTCCCTCTTTTACACCTGTATCTTTTGTATCTTTATATTTTGTTCTAGCAGCTTGCAGAAGTCCAGCTTGAACATCTATTGCAAATTTATGAGAAGCTGTAATTCTAGGACGATTAAGGCTTTCTAAAAATACACTTTTTGAGCTTTCACTCATCTCTCTAATATCATTTTTATTTTCTAAAGCTGCAACTCTTTTTGCTCTTTCGCTTCTTGCTGGGCTTAAGAAAAATGTCTCAATTCCACTTGTGCTATTTGCTTTCTCTTTTGGCATAGAGTTTGTATGAACAGATATAAACAGATCAGCATTTTTCTCATTTGCTAAAATGGTTCTATCCATAACTTTTATAAATTTATCTGTTGATCTTGTTAGATAAACTTTATATCCTCTTTGAGTTAAGATATTATATAGATATTTTGTAACTTCAAGATTTATAACCTTTTCATATCTTTTATTTGGACCAACAGCACCAACATCATCTCCACCATGTCCAGCATCTATTACAATAACTTTATTTTTAGACTTTGCCACTGTTTTATTTGAAAAAACAACTTCAGGCTCTTTCGTTTTTTCTTGAACTATCGGCTCTTTTGCTTTTGGGTTTTCCTGTATTATTGGCTCTTTTTTTGCCTCTTTGATTGTATTTTTTTGTATCTCTTGTTTTGGCTCTTCTTCAATTTTTACAGTTTCTATTGTTTGCTTTTCAGCCTCTGCCATAATTATTAACTCATTTGTTTTTAGCATAAATGATATTTTTGGTTTTAATCTATTCTCTATTTTTATAATAGTTTTATTATTTTGTTCCAAAGTTGTAATTTTATCAATATTTTCTATCTCAATTTTTGTTGGATTTGTATATTGATATTTTCCATTTATCTCAAAAGTATACTCATAAATACCATCTTTTTTCACACCCTTATGTGTAATATAGCTTTTATCAATATTTTTATTAAATAAGACATTTATTTTATTATTGGCTTTAGAAATCTGTTTTATTAGATTTGTATTATCAATATTTTGACTATTTTCTTGTGAATTTGTTGTTTTATTAACTAAAACACTTTTTTCTTGATTTATATTTTTATTGCTGTTTTTTACTGTTTGAGTCTGTTTTACAGGTACTTCAACTTTTTTTGTAGTTTGTTTTGACTTAGCAACTCTCTCTTCAAGAATTTGTAATTTTGCAACATCTGGTTTTGTATCTTTTTTAAGCTTATTACCTAAGTCAATAACTTGTTTTAAATCAGAAATTTTTTTATTATCATCTTTTTTTAAAGATGATTTTAAGAACTCTATCTTTGCATCTCTATATTGCTCTTCAAGGCTTGATGCAAAAGATAGATTAAATGTAAGAAAAAATAGTAAAAGAAGCTTATAAATAACTACTCTCCCTTAGTTAATTTTTCCATCAGCTCTTTTACAGAGATTATTTTCTCTATTTTATAACCATTTGAACCTGTGAAAAATAGCCCCGTTTCTACATCACCTTTATATGCAGCTCCTAGCCTATCAGCAATACAATATCCAACTATTTTTGCCTCAGTTCCACGATTACAAGGAGCTACACAGTTTGATATGCATTGAACTTTTGGAGCTGTATTGTTCTCTATTGAGAACTGTAGATTTGTTTTAACTCCCCTTGCTGGAAGTCCAACAGGAGATTTCATTAAAACAATATCTTCCTCTTTTGCATTTAAAAGTACATTTTTAAAATTAACATCAGCATCACACTCAAAAGTTCCAATAAATCTTGTAGCCATTTGTACACCAACACAGCCCATAGCTAAAAACTTATCAATATCGTTTTTATCCCAAACTCCACCAGCTGCAATAATTGGAATATCTCCCCAGTTTTTTGCCTCTTCAATAACAGGCGGAACTATATTTTCAAGTTGAAACTCATCTTTAAAACAATCTTCATATTTAAAACCTTGATGCCCACCACTTAAAGGTCCTTCAACAATTACAGCATCTGGAATTTTATTGTATCTTTGCCACTTTTTACAAATAAGTTTTAAAGCTCTTGCACTTGAAACAATAGGAACAAGTGCAACATCTGGAAAATCTTTTGTAAATTCAGGCATATTTGTAGGAATTCCAGCTCCTGTAATTATAATATTTGCACCAGCTTCACAAGCATCACGAACTACTCTTCCATAATCATTTATAGCATATAATATATTACAAGCAAGTGGAAGCTTCCCACAAACTTTTCTAGCATTATCAAAAATCTCTTTTAGAGCATCTTTACTATAAAAGTTTAAAACCTCTTTTGGCTTATCTTTTTTCATAACAATATTTACATTTGGGCTTAGTTTTTTATAATAACCTGTTCCAACAGCAGAAATAACTCCCAAACCACCCTCTAAACTAACATGTCCAGCAAGTTGATCCCAGCTAATTCCCACACCCATTCCACCTTGAATAATTGGATGTTTTATCTCATATTTTCCTATTTTCAATACTTGCCCTTTATTTTATAATAATTTTTGCGAAACTTTTTTTACCCTTTTGAATAATATACTCTCCAAAGCTTAAGTTTATCTTATCATCACTTATTTTCTCTTGATTAATTGATACTGCATTTGATTTTATATCTCTTCTTGCTTGAGAAGTTGAATCTACCAGCTTACTATCAACCATAGCTTGACAAAGCCAAATCTCACCACTAAAGGTAAATTCAGGCATATCTGTTGGAATATCTTTTTTTGCAAAAACTCTCTCAAACTCAAGTTTTGCTTCAACTCCAGCTCCAGCTCCATGAAATCTATCAACAATCTCAGCTGCTAACTCTTCTTTTACCTTTTTAGGGTGTAAAGAGCCATTTTTTACACCTACTCTAATCTCTTCTATCTCTTTTAAACTTTTACTTGAAAGTAGCTCAAAATATCTCCACATAAGCTCATCAGAAATTGATAAAACTTTTCCAAACATATCAAAAGGTTCATCAGTTACACCTATATAGTTTCCTAGAGATTTTGACATCTTTTGTACTCCATCAAGACCTTCAAGTATTGGCATCATTAAAACAGCTTGTTGTTTATTTAAACCATAGGCTTTTTGTAGAGTTCTTCCCATAAGTAGATTAAACTTTTGATCAGTTCCACCAAGCTCAACATCACTTTTTAAAGCTATTGAGTCATATCCTTGAAGAAGTGGATATAAAAACTCACTTACAGCAATTGGAGTGTTGTTTGAATATCTTTTTGAAAAATCATCACGCTCAAGCATTCTTGCAACCGTAAGATTTGAAGCAAGAGCGATTAAACCAGAAGTTCCTAGCTCATTTAACCAAGAGCTATTAAATACAACTTGAGTTTTTTCTGGATCTAATATTTTAAAAACTTGCTCTTTGTAAGTCTCAGCATTTCTTAAAACGTCATCTTTGCTTAAAACTTTTCTAGTTTCACTTTTTCCTGTTGGATCACCAATAGTTGCTGTGAAATCTCCAATTAAAAACTGAACAATTGCTCCATATTTTTGAAAAGTTGCCATTTTTTGTATTAAAACTGTATGTCCTAAGTGAATATCTGGAGCTGTTGGGTCAAATCCAACTTTTACAAAATAGTTCTCACCTGTTTCATAGTATTTTTTAATATTTTTTTCAATATTTTCTATATCAATAATCTCAGCAGTTCCTCTTTTTATCTCATTTATTGCTTCTTCTAATTTTTTTTCCATAATTTCTTAAACCTCTATTTATTATATGCATCTTTTTTTGATAAAAATTCAATAACTTTTATCTCTTTTTCTACTATTTTCTTAACTTCATCAATATTTGCCTTATTTGTTTCAAACTCTATATCACAATATTGGTTATATGTATGTTTTTGTCTTCCAAAATTTACAAGTAAAATATAAAAATCATTTTTAGAAAGATAGTTGAAAACCTTTGCTAATTCACCTTTTGTATTTGGAATACTAATTAGCATTTTATATTTATAAACAGCACTATTTGTCCAAGTACAAAATAGCATTTGGTGATTTGATTTTATTTTAGTATATGCTTTATCGCACATTTTATGGTGAATTATTGCATCATTTCCATTTCTAAAAGCAACAATATCATCTCCAAACTTAGGGTGACAACAGTGGTCAAAAGAGATAGAATTTATACTAAAATTTGAGTGAATAATTAAATTATCAAATTTAAACTCTTTGATTTTGCTAGTTAAAATCTTAAATCTAGCCATTAATCCTTTCTCTTTTGTAATTCTTTTTTCAAGAAGAAGTTTTGCATGTTTAAAATAACTTAAAACTTGCGGAACTTTATAGATATTATCAACATTATGAACCTCTAAAATATTCTCATAATATCTTGAAAATACAGTGTTTAAGATATTTCTTCCTGATAGTTTATCAATCTCTTTTTGTCTTTGAGTACATAGAAGTTTTAACTGCTTTTTTGCTCTAGGAGTTTTTAGCATATCAATCCAAGAGCATCTAGCTATTTGTTCATCTCCTGTTTCTATACTTACAATATCTGTACTTTTAAGAACCGTAAGAAGAGGCTTTTTGATTTTATTTATGTAGCAAGATATTGCTTTTTCTCCAACATTTGTGTGAACTGCAAAGGCAAAATCATAAGCTGTTGAACCAATTGGAAGGATAAAAACTTCACCTTTTGGAGAGTAAACAATAATTTCATCATTAAATAGATTCTCTTTTGTTTCATTATAAAACTCTTCAATATTATCGTTTGAAAACTCCAAAGATTTAAGCCAATTTAAGTTTGCATTTGTATTTTGAGTGTTAGCTTTTTCTCCACTTTTATATGCCCAATGTGCAGCTATTCCATATTCTGCAATACTGTGCATATCGAAAGATCTAATTTGAATCTCATATATTTTTGAATTGTAAAAAACTGTTGTGTGAATTGTTTGATAACCGTTCTCTTTTGGAGTTGCAACATAATCTTTAAATCTTGAAACAAGTGGTTTAAACTCTAAATGAATATGCCCTAATGCCTTATAGCACTCAATATCACTAGGAACTAAAATTCTAATTGCAAAAAGATCAAGCACCTCTTCAATAGTAATTCCTTTTCTTTGCATTTTTAGGTAAATTGAGTAGTGGTGCTTTATTCTTGAGTAGATTTTAATATCTTTATTTTCAAAACCATTTTGCTCCAAAAGATTTTTTGTAATGGTAATAAAATTATTAAAACTAAGTTGCATAGATTGTTCATTCTCTTTTAAGAAATCATCTATTATTTTGTACTCTTCAGGATAGATATAGAAAAATGCTAAATCTTCAAGTTCATTTTTTAGTGTTGAAATTCCAAGTCTATTTGCTATTGGAACATAAACAACCAAAGTCTCTTCGGCAATTCTTCTTTGTTTATGAGGTGGTAAAACTCCAAGAGTTAGCATATTGTGAAGTCTATCACAAAGTTTTACAATTAAAACTCGTGGATCATCAACTGAAGCTATTAACATTTTTCTAAATGTTAAAGCAGCTTGAACTATTTTTGCATCTGTTGAATCTTTTGATGTTACAAAATTCTCTTCTCTAATATCACTTACTTTTGTAAGCCCTTTAACCATATTAGCAACATTTTTACCCCATCTATCTTCCACATATTCCAAGGTAAAAGCAGTGTCTTCAACAACATCATGAAGAAGAGCAGTTGCAATTACATCTTCATCTGGAGAAAACATAGATGTTATTGTGGCAACCAAAATTGGGTGAACCGAATATGGTTCGCCACTTTTTCTAAATTGACCCTCATGTGCTTCAATAATAAAATTTATAATATCAAAAAGTTTTTCTGAAATATCGATTTTTGTTTTTAACTTATTTATTGCACCATCAATTGTATTGATAGTTTGTACTTCTTTAAAAAAATCACTCATATATTAAAATATAATAGACAAAGATTATTTACTATCTTTATTTACTAATCCTTCTATTTTAAGTAGACCACTTGCAATTTCATCAATTGCAATATCTGTATATTTCATTTTTTGTGTATTTTGACTTAAAAGTGGTTTTGCACCTTTGCTTAATTCATCAGCTCTTTGTCCAACTGCAATTGCTAAAATATATCTATCGTTATCAACTTGTTTTAAAGCTTTTGAAATTCTCTCTTCTAATCTTTCCATCTGTTTTCCTTTAATATTTATTTAACTATCGAACACTTACTATAATCGCCTTGAACTATTCGTAAAAGGTTACCTTTTTCATTCATATTTGTAACAGCTATTGGTAGTCTATTATCTTTTGCTAAAGCAATTGCTGTATCATCCATAACTTTTATATTGTCCTCTAATGCTCTATCATAAGATAGTGTTTCAAGTTTAATCGCATCTGCAAATTTCATAGGGTCTTTATCATAAACTCCATTTACTTTTGTTGCCTTAATTAGCATACTTGCACCAATTTCAGTGGCTCTTAAAGTAGCACCCGTATCTGTTGTAAAATATGGATTTCCCGTTCCTGCACCAAAAATTACAACTCTTCCTTTTTCAAAATGTCTCATAGCTTTTCTTACAATAAAAGGTTCAGCTATCTCTTCCATTTTTATAGCAGTTTGCAACCTTGCGCTCAAACCTTTGTATTCTAAAGCTTCTTGCATAGCAACACCATTGATTACAGTTCCTAGCATTCCCATATAATCAGCACTTGTTCTTTTAATAACACCATCAGCAGCAGCAGTAACTCCACGAATTATATTTCCACCACCAATAACAATAGCAACTTCAACACCATACTCAACCAATGATTTTATCTCTTCAGCAATATAATCTAAAATCTTAGTATCAATTCCATAACCTTCAGCTCCAGCTAAAGCTTCACCAGAAAATTTTACAAGTACTCTTTTGTTCATATACACTCTTTTTTATTTAATAATTTTTGCATTTTATCTAAAAAAATATTAACAAACTCTTAGCTTAAAGCCCACTCGTAAAATGAAATAGCATTTATCTCTATGCCTTGTTGTGATAATTTCTCACTATTTGAAATAGTAATAATTTCTATATCTTTAATTTTAAACTCTAAAGCAGTTTTAATAATTTTTTTAATTGAACTTGAGTTTATAAATTGATTAAAAAATGGGATACAAACAATTGCTAAATTTTTCTCTTTTATATAAAAATCTATATTTTCAAGATAAAAAATTGAGTATTTTTCACTTTTAAGCTCCAAAAAAACCATATTTGTAAACTCTTGTTTAAATTTTTTTGTAAAACTAATTGCATTTAAAAAAGCATAATTATATGTATATATTTTTTTTAAACTCATATCTTGATTATATTTTTCAACAAAAAATATAATATTTTTGTTTTCAAGCTCTTTGCACTCTTCATAAAATCTATCTTTTGAGATTTTTATTTTTGTTTTTAGTTGATTGAATAGTTGAAAAATAGATTTTTTCTCATCAATATTTTCTATTAAAATTTTTAAAATTTCAAAAGTTGTATCATCTTTTGAGTCTAATTTAAGAATCTCTTGTAGTCTTGATATCTTTTTATGCTCTTCAATATTTAAAGATAGAGGAAGATTTCCATATTTTAGGAAGCTATTAAAGCTTTGAGTAATATTTTGGTGTTTTGTATCAAAAAGCAGATACTCTTCAAAATCTAAGGCAAAAAGCTCTATCTTTTCAAAATTTTCAATATCTATATTTTTTCTAGAGCTAATAATTATATTTTCACAATTTGGTATTTCACACTCAAAAGAAAAATTTTCTAGAACTACCACTTTTATACTATTTTTACTTATAAATTCGTTTAAAAACTCTAGTTCATAAATAATTGTTTTATTTCTAAAATCAAAAAAATCCAAATATAATTGCTCTTCATTTTTAAAATTACTTAAAAAGTCTAAAATTAAATAAGTTTTTCCAACTTTAGAGGCTCCACAAATTATAGTTTTTTGATTTGTGATTTTTGTTTTTCTCTCTAAAAAGTTTATTTTAGGGAAGTTTATTTGATAGTTTTCTTCAAGTAATTTCATTTTTGAATTAAGTTTATAGCCTCTTTTACGGCATTTATATAACTTATATTTGAAGGATTTTTGTCTTTATATGCTATATCAAAAGCAGTTCCGTGATCTACACTTGTTCTTATTATTGGAAGATTAAGGCTTATATTAATGCTCTCTTCAAAATATAGGGCTTTTAGTGGAGCCAAGCCTTGATCGTGGTACATAGCTATAAAATATCTATAATTTTCTCTATTTCTTGGACTAAAAGCAGTATCAGGAACAAGCGGATTTGAAAAAATATTATTTTTTAGAATTTTATTTGCTTTTTTGATGGCTTTTGCTATTTTTATCTCTTCATTTCCTAAAACCCCACCATCTCCAGCATGGGGATTTAGAGCCAAAACAGCAATATTTGAAGCATTTGTACAAGAGTGAAAATCAAGTAAAAAACTTAAAAGCTTTTTTGTTTTTACATTTTTTACTACTTTTTTTAAAGAAATATGTTCTGTAAAAAGTGCAACATACATTTTTTCACAGCCAAGCATCATAATTGCATCTTTTTTAAAAATATCTCTTAAAACCTGAGTATGACCTTTGTAAACTATTTTTGCTTTTCCCCAAGACTCTTTATTTATGGGAAGTGTACAAATTGCATCGACTTTTTTATTTTTTGCTAAAATTATTGCATCTAAAAATGAGTTATATGAGTAAAGTCCTGAGTGTTTTGATACTTTTGAAGGTTTTATTTTAAAGTTTCCAAGTGTTTCAAAAAGTGTAAAATCTTTTGGAATCTCTTGATTTAAAAGTTTTGCTCCATTTTTTAATAAATCTTTATTTATACAATAAATAGGTTCGCAAAACTTTTTTATTATATCATGAGATTTTAAGGCAATTTCTAGGCCAATACCATTTAAATCTCCAATGCTAATTGCAATTTTTGGAAGATTATTCATAAATTAGTTTCTTCATCTCTTTTATTGCATTTTCTAAGCCTGTAAAAACTGATCTTGCAATAATACTTTGTCCAATATTTAGCTCTATAATATCACTTATATTTGAGATATTTTTAACATTTTGATAGTTTAATCCATGACCAGCAGCTACTTTTAAGCCAAGATTTGAAGCAAAATTAGCAGAGTTTTTTAAATCTTCTATACTTTTATCAAGCAATATTTTAAGCTCACTTTTGCTTAATTCAAGCTCTTTTATTGAGTGTTGAGTATTTTTTAGATTTGTATAAAGCATGGCATATATATTTGCAAAACTACCTGTATGAAGCTCAATCCAAGAAGCTTCAAGCATATTTGCTAACTCTATTGATTTTTCATTTGGGTCTATAAAAAGCGAAACTTCAATATCGTTTTCTTTTAATTTTTCTATAACAGAATCAATTTTATTGAAATTTTTTTCTAAATCAAGTCCACCTTCAGTTGTTACTTCATCTCTATTTTCAGGCACTAAAGTAGCTCTGTGTGGTTTTAATTTGCAAACAATATCGATAATATCTTCATTTATAGAACACTCTAGGTTTACAGGCAAAGCAGATTGTTCAATAATCGCTTTTGCATCTAAATCATGAATATGTCGTCTATCTTCTCTTAAGTGAATAGTTATTTGGTCTGCACCACTAAGTTTACAAACACTAAGAGCATCAAGTGGATTTGGATCATTTATTTTTCTAGCTTCTCTTAGTGTTGCTATATGATCTATATTTACTCCAAGTAGCATCTTTTTTCCTTTTTAATTCTTATGATAAATCTTTTAATGTTGCAATATTTGCAGCTAGTTTATTGTGAACTTCCAAATACTCGTCTTCATGTTTTGAATCAGCAACAACTCCAGCTCCAGCTTGAAAAATTATTTTGTCATCTGTAATTAATGAAGTTCGTATAGTAATAGCACTATCCATATTTCCATCAAAACCAAAATAAGCAATACTTCCAGAGTAGAAATTTCTTTTTATTTTCTCAAACTTAGCAATTAGCTCCATTGCTCTAATTTTTGGTGCTCCTGTCATTGTTCCTGCTGTAAAAGTTGCCATAAAAAGGTCAAACATATCATATTTTTCATCAAGCACAGCTTCTACATCACTTACAATATGCATTACATGAGAATATCTCTCAACTCTCATAAAATCAGTCACTTTTACAGTTCCAGCTTTTGCAACTCTTCCTACATCATTTCTTCCAAGATCTACAAGCATTAGATGTTCAGCTCTCTCTTTTTTATCATTTATAAGCTCGTTTTCCATCTCTAAATCTTTTTCTAAAGTAGAACCTCTTTTTCTTGTTCCTGCAATTGGTCTTAAAAGCATATGACCGTCTATTAGTCTAATCATAACCTCAGGGCTACTTCCAGCAATGGCAAAGTTTTCAAACTCTAAAAGATATAAATAGGGACTTGGATTTTTGCTTCTTAATGCTCTGTAAAAGCTTAATTTATCCACAATAGCTTTTTGAATAAATCTATTAGACATTAAAACTTGAAAAACATCACCACTTTCTATCATCTCTTTTGATTTATCAAGCATAGAGAAAAACTCATCTTTTGAGTAATTAAATGCTCCTTCATCAAGTAAAAAAGCTTTTTTTAATGGTGTATATGAGTATGGTTTTAAAAGTTCTAATTCAATATTTTCAATATCGTTTTTTAAGCTTTCAATTGATGTAAGAATTGTTAGTTTTGAAGTTTTATGAGAAAATGCTAAAATTATTTTTGGTCTTATTAAATCTAAATCAGGAATATTTAATTGATCTTCTAAACTATCCATAGACTCTTTTAATTTTGGTTCAAACTCTTTTCCTATGTCATAACCAACATTTCCAATAAATCCATCAATTAAACCAATTCCTAGCTCTTTTGCCTTCTCTTTATATATACTTTTATCAAATTTTTTATAATATTTTTTTAAAAATAGTAGAGGATTGTTATCTACTTTTTCGATATTTCCAGATTCATTCTTAAAAAAACACTCACTATTTTTATACCAAATTCTCTCTCTATCTCCAATAATGATATATGAAAAATTTCCATCATTCGATGAGCTAATCGTACTTTCAAATAAAAAGCTTAGCTCACTTTGATAAAGAGCTTTTACTTTTTCATATATTGATACTGGTGTAAACTCATCTAGAAAAAGAGTTTTGCTGTAAAAAATCATAAATATCTTCCTTAAAATTTAACTATATGAGCACTTTGAACATCTAAAGCAGATTTTATATTTCCTGTATTTTGACTAGCTTGATCTTTTGATGAATAAGGACCAATTAGAACTTTATTATATAAAACACCATTTACTTCATGTTGATATATTTTATATTTCAAATTAGCAGATCTAATTTTATTTATAAAAGCATCAGAAGGTTTCTTTGTAAAAGCACCAACTTGAACAAAATAACCACCACTTGGAGAAGTCGTATTAGCTGTTGCTTGTTTTTGAGTTGATGTATTTTCAGATACTAAATCTCTTACAGATTTTTTTGGCTCAACTTTTGTAGTTGTTTCTCTGTTTTGTACCTGTTTTGCTTTTTTTTCTTCAACTTTTTTCATAGCTTCATCAATTGTCTCATTTGAGATATTTTGATTATTTGTTGGTTCTTGAATACTTTGTTGAGTTGTAATCTCTTCTTTTTGTTCTTCTTTGTTTTCTTGAGTAGTTTGAATATTATTTAATCGCTCTTCTGCACTAAGTCTATTTGGATCAATCATAGATTCAGCATCTTTTTTTGTTCGTTCATTTATTATTTTTTGGAAATTTTCATTTACTGCATCATTTGATAAACTTTTTGATTCAGAAGATTTTGCCCCATTTGTTGTAAATGTATCATCTTTACTTGAATCACTAGTTAGTAATCTTATTATTATTATTGTTAATAAAAAAAGAACAAGCAAAACAACACCAAGCATAATATATTTCTTTTTATTATCTTCATTATTAAAAGAAGATGTTCCAAGCATAATATTATCTAGTTCGTGCTGTTGATTTAAATTTTGATTATTTTGCATAGCTTGATCAAAACTATTTTGATTCATATTGTTTTGGTATTGATTAATACTCTCTTGTTGCACAAAAGTTGCTTGTTGCCCAATGTTTTTAGGTTCATCTTCGATATAGCTATTATTAGAAGAGGCTTTTATCTCTTCTAATCTTTTTTCAAGCTCTTCTCTCTCTTGTTTTTTTTGAACATTTTTTAGGAACTCGTTACCTTTTATTTGCATAAATTATCCTTTTAAGGCTTAATATGTAGATTTACTATAAATCACAAAATTATTAGCTAACTCTTCTAGCTCTTTGCTTATTTTTTTGTGTAACTCTATATTTTCAATATTATCTAAAACATCACAAATTTTATTTGCAATATATTTAAACTCCTCTTCTTTCATTCCTCTAGCTGTTAGTGCAGGACTTCCTATTCTAATTCCACTTGTCACAAACGGGCTTCTTGTTTCTCCTGGAACTGTATTTTTATTTACAGTAATTCCAGCATTTCCTAAAGCTGCATCTGCATCTTTTCCTGAAAATGGTTTATTTAAAAAAGATACAAGTACTAGATGATTATCAGTTCCACCACTAACAAGCTCATATCCTCTACTAACAAGAACTTCACCTAATACTTTCGCATTTGCTTTTACTTG
>CAYQFC010000015.1:0-12908 GCA_964416585.1 uncultured Aliarcobacter sp. | reverse complement strand
TGGACTTAAAACTAGGACGATGTAAAGTTGCTTTTGGTTTAAGAGCTGGAGAGAAACTAAATTTTGATAAAAGTAAAATAACAATAGCTACAAAACATGAAAAAATAGCTAAAAAATATTTTGAACAAAAAGCTATGGCAGTAGAAATCATAAAACTTTATGGCTCAATTGAGCTAGCTCCTTTAGTTGGGCTTTGCGATTGTATTGTTGATATTGTTGAAACTGGTGAAACTATGAAACAAAATGGTTTAGAAGTTGGACCAACAATAATGGAGACAACAGCTCACTTAATAGCAAATAAAAACTCATTTTATGCAAAAAAAGATTTAATCTTTGATTTAAAAGATAGAATAGAAAAATATTTATAATGACAAATTTAGATTTATATGCAAAAATAGAACCTTATTTAGATTTAGAAGAGGCTACATATACTTTACATAAAGAGTTTATGAGATTTATAATGGAAAACTCTTTAGACAATCTTTTAGATATTGGTTGTGGTAGAGGTTACTTCTTAGAAAATTTACGAATAAATGGGCTGAACTATTTAGGAATTGATAATAGTTTAGAACAAATAAAGGTTTGTAAAGACAAAAGCCTAAATGCAGAAAATTTAGAATTAAAAGAAATTGATCAAATTTTTGATTGTGCTGTTGCTATTTTTGATGTTGTGAATTTTGTAGAAAAACAAAAAGTAGAAAAGTTTTTTAAAAATATCTATTCTCTTTTAAATAAAAATGGATATTTTTTATTCGATATAAATACACTTTTTGCCTTTGAAAATATTGCTCAAGGAAGTATAAATATTGATTTAGAAGATAGTTTTATTGCTATAAATTCAGATTTCATTGATTCTAAGCTTATTACAAATTTTTTCTTATTTGAAAAAGAAGAAGATAATAAATTTGTAAAGAATGAAGGCTTGATTTCACAAGAATATTATAAAACTAATTATTTAGAAAAAATACTAAAAAATGTTGGTTTTGAGATTGTTGAAAAAAGAGATCTTTTTTTATATACAAATAATAAAGCTGATAAAAAAATGTTTATTTGTAAAAAGATTTAATGTACAAGAAATTTTTACTATTTTTTATAATTTTTTGTCCTTTTCTTTTTTCTATAATTCATTATACAGATATTGATGATAAGTTGGTATTTAGGATTTTTCATACTCAGAAAGATAATTTAATTAATGATATAGAATTTAATTATAAGGTGAAAGTTATTGAAGAAATACCAAATAATCTTTCAGGAATTACCTTCAATGAGAATACCAATACTCTTTTTGTTATAACTAATTCACCAAGAGATATTTATGAATTAGATAAAAATGGAGAGGTTTTAAAAAAAATAGATTTAAAAGGGTTTAGAGATACAGAAGACATAACATATATAAAAGAGAATATATTTGCTATTTTGGATGAAGAATTAAGTTCTATTTTTATAGTAGAAATAGATAATGATACAAAAGTTGTTCATAGAGAAAATTCATTAAAAGAATTTAATCTTGATTATAGATATTTTGAAAACTTTGGTTTGGAAGGTATAAGCTATGATAAGGTTGAAGATGAATTTTATATTGTGAATGAAAGAACTCCTAAAAAAATAATCTCTATAAAAGGTATTATGACAGATTCAAATATAAAAATAAAAGATAAAGAAGAACTAGAGTTTAATAATGTTTATTTATCAGATTTTTCAGCAATACATTATGATGAAGTTATGAGAAGATTTTATATTTTAAGTGATGAAAGTAAAATTCTTGGAAGAGTTGATGAACAAATAGATTTTAGTAAGTATCTAGATTTAAGTAATAACAAAATATCTTCCCAAATGACAAATCCAGAAGGAATAACTAAAGATAAAGAGGGCAATATTTATATAGTAGGTGAACCTAATTTATTTTTGAGTATAAAAAGAGATAAGGTTTTAAATTAAACCTACTATATCTCTAATTTCTTTTATTTTTTCACTTGCAATTTTTCTTGCTTTTTGTGCACCAAATTCTAAAATTTCTCTTACTTTTTTAGGATTTGCAGCAAAATATTCTCTTTTTTCTTCATAAGGCTTGAAATATTGTTCTATTTTTTCAAGAAGTGTAAGTTTGAAATGTCCATACCCTTCACCAGGAGTTAAATATCTTTTTTGTAAATCTTTTAATTCATCTTCATTCATAAATAGTTTTGAAATATTATAGATATTACAATTTTCCCACTCTTTAGGCTCATCCAACTCTTTTGAATCAGTTACTATACTCATAACTTGTTTTTTTCTTTGTTTAGAAGTTGTAAACATATCAATTGTATTGTTATATGATTTTGACATTTTCGCACCATCAGTTCCAAGAACTGTTGCAACTTCTTCATCTACTTTTGCAACAGGAAGAGTAAGTATCTCTTTTTTATATGCATGATTAAATGAAGTTGCTATATCTCTTGTCATTTCAACATGTTGAATTTGATCTTTTCCAACAGGAACTATATTTGAGTCAAATAGTAAAATATCTGCGGCCATTAAAACGGGATAAGAAAAAAGACCATGGCTAGCAACTAATCCTCTTGCAGTTTTGTCTTTATATGAGTGTGCTCTTTCAAGTAATCCCATAGAAGTATGATTTGATAAAATCCAGTACAATTCTAAAACCTCTTTTACATCATGTTGGATCCAAAAAGTTGATTTTTCTGGATCCATACCAAGAGCTAAAAAGTTAATTGCTGCCTCATAAGAGTTTTTTTCTAAAAATTCTTTATCTTTAACACTTGTTAGTGCATGGTATGAAGCAATAAAAGCAAATAGTTCACCATCATTTTGTGACTCTATCATCTTTTTTACCATTCCAAAATAGTTTCCTATATGAATAGTTCCTGAAGGTTGAATTCCTGATAAAATTCTCAAAATCAAAATCTCCTATCTTTTTTTGTTTGGATTATATCAAAACTAGCTAAAAGCATTAGTTAAAGTGGGTTTTATACTTTTTAATAAAAACAATTTCAGTTTGTATGGTATGTTTTTTAGATATAATCGGCAAAAATTTTAGATAAAGAGTTAATATGATAGATATAAAATTATTACAAAATGATTTTGAAAAGACTAGTCTTTCTTTAGAAAAAAAAGGTGTTTCTAATGAAGTTTTAGAAAATCTTAAAACTTTAGCTTTAAACACAAAATATAAAAGACAAGAGATGGAAGATACAACAGCAGAACAAAATCTTTTATCAAAAGAGTTTGGAAGATATAAAAAAGAAAATCTTGATGTAATACCTCTACAAGATAAAATAAATAGTTTAAAAAATAAAAAACAAGAGTTAGAAGAAGAAGTTAGAGCTTTAGAAGAAGAGTTATCTTCTATTGTTTTAGGTCTTCCAAATATGCCTGATGAATCTGTTCCTGTTGGTGCAGATGAAAATGAGAATGTAGTTTTAGAAGTTGTTGGAACAAAACCAACTTTTAGTTTTACACCAAAAGAACATTGGGATTTAGAGTGTGATTGGTTAGATTTTGAAAGAGGTGTTAAGCTCGCAAAATCAAGATTTACAGCAATTAAAGGTGATGGGGCAAGACTTGAAAGAGCTTTAATAAATTATATGCTTGATTTTAACAGACAAAGAGGATTTAATGAATGGTATGTTCCTTTCATGGCAAATACTAATACACTTTTAGGAACAGGACAACTTCCAAAATTTGCAGATGATTTATTTAAAATTGAGGGTGAAGATTTATATTTAATTCCAACTGCGGAAGTAAGTCTTACAAATTTATATAATGATGAAATTCTATCTAAAAGTGAATTGCCTTTACTTCTTACATCTTATACTCCTTGTTTTAGAAAAGAAGCTGGTAGTGCAGGGCGTGATACAAGAGGACTTATAAGACAACATCAATTCGATAAAGTTGAAATGGTTGCTATTACTTCACAAGAGCAATCTGATGAGGTTTTTGAGAAAATGGTTCAGTGTGCTAGTGATTTATTAAGTTCATTAGGGCTTTGTCACCAAAAAGTTCAACTTTGTACAGGAGATTTAGGGTTTAGTGCAGCCGTTACAATAGATTTAGAAGTTTGGCTCCCTGGTCAAAATAAATTTAGAGAAATTTCTTCTATTTCTAATACAAGAGATTTTCAAGCAAGACGAGCAAAAATAAGATATAAAGATGATAAGAAAAATATTTTTGCACATACTTTAAATGGTTCTAGTTTAGCAGTTGGAAGAACTCTTTTAGCTATTATGGAAAATTATCAAAATGAAGATGGAAGTGTTACTATTCCCGAAGTACTAAAACCTTATTTAAGATAAAGGTTAGCCCGATTAAAATTTACGAAATCGTTTTTTTCTATAGAAAATAAAAAAGGGAAAGTTTTAAACTTTCCCTTTTTTTGTTGAGTTTTATCAAAAAAATATGAAAAAAATACAAAATAAAACTCAATCGGAGAGAACGACCTTTTTGATCGAGGTTTTATCCAAAAAATGAAACATTTTTTAACTAAGGAGAGATAAGTATAAAAATAAAACCTCTTGATCTTTGGAATAATACAACTTCTAAACTTAAATAATGCTATTTTAATGCTATTTTTCTAATAAATTTTAGAAAATGGTAAAAATTATTTTACGTAAACTTTAGAGTCATAAAGTTTATTATCAACTCTTACTTCAATATAACCTTTATCGACTGTGTAATGCTTGAAGGTATATTCATAGCCTATTACAATATTTTTATTATTTGTTAAAGGAATTTTATTTTCTAAATTTCCTAGTGAAGTTCCTATATTTATATCAATTTTTGAATTATTTGATACTTTTCCAAAAATAGCAATTTTGGTATAGCAAATTCCATTGTAATCATTTTGTGTAATTTTTGAATGTTGAATATTTTCACCATGGTTATTTTCATCATATATAGCAACTGCAAAAGCTTTATAAATATCATTTGAGTAGGAAAAAGAAAATAAAAAAAAGAAGATCAGTATTAATCTTGACATAAATCTATAGGTTTCCCTGTATAATAACCTTGTGCAAAATCTATCTCTAACTCTTTTAAGTTATCTAAAATTTCTTGAGTCTCAACAAATTCAGCAACTGTTTTTATTCCAATTTTTTTTGCAAAGCTAGATATAGTTTCTACAATAATTTTTTGTCTAGGATTTGAAGTTATGTTTTTTATTAAAGAACCATCAATTTTAATATAATCAACATTTAACTTTAAAAGATGTTCAAAATTTGAATAACCACTTCCAAAATCATCTATTGCTATTTTTGCACCAAGAGCTTTGATTTTATTTATAAAATCTAGTACTTCATCATAATTTTCAATTCCCTCAGATTCTAAAATTTCAAAAGTTACTCTTGGAGCTGTTCTTGTTCTTTTTATAGTTTTGATTATAAAATCAACTGTTTCTTGATTTTTTATATCATCAATAGATAAATTTATAGAGAAGAAATCTCTTTTTCTTTTGAAAGTAGTACAAGCATTTAAGATAACTTTTTGTGAAATTTTGTGATAAAGCTTTATTTTTTTTGAAAAGTGAAGAAATTTAAATGGTAATACTATATTTCCATTTGTATCTTTTAATCTTACAAGAGTTTCATAAGCTAATATATCACCATTTTGAACGTCTACAATTGGTTGATAATAACAAATAATTCTATCTTCAGCAAGAGCTTTTTTTATCTCATATGCCATATTTATATTATCTTTATATTTTTCTTCGATTTTTTCATCTTCATCATAAATAAACATAGATTCATGAGAGTTTTTTGCTCTATTTACAGCGATATCAGTTTTTGAAAGTAATCTATTTGATGCTTTTGCAATTCCTACAGAAAAACCTAAAGATATTGTTTTATCTTCTATTAAATACTCTTCATCTTGTAACATAGATAATATTTCAAATGCTTTTTCTTTTAATTCTTCATAAGATAAATTTTCATGATAAGTAACTGCAAACTCATCACCTCCAACTCTATAAGCTTTTAATCTTTTTGAAAAAAACCTATTTGCAACTTCTTGAAGAATTTTATCTGCATTGTAAATTCCAAAAAAGTCATTTACTTCTCTAAATCCATCAATATTAAAAATCATACAAGCTTTTGGATTTGTTTTTAAAATATCTAAAAGTATTTTTTGTCTATTTGGAAGTTTAGTAAGTAAATCATAGTATGTTAATTTGTAGTTTTCTTCTTCTAATATTGTTTGAGAAGTTATATCTCTAGCTATTCCAATAATACCAATTATTTTTCCATTTTCATTATAAAAAGGCGCTTTATTAATTTCAAAATGTCTTAATGCACCTCTTATTGTTCCGCATTCTTTTACTGTAATTGGTTCTAGTTTTTCTAAAACTTGAAGATCAGATTCCGCGCAGTTTTCACCAAAAGTATGCCAATTTGGACTATTTGGAAATTTACTTCTCTCTTTTTTTGCAAAATATAAATCATTTTTTCCTATAGCATCTTCTGGTAGGGTATTTAGGAATATTTTGCAAGTAGAATCATTTGCATAGATATAATTTCCCTTTAAATCTTTAATCCATAGTAAATCAGGAAGGTTTTCTGTAATCAGCTTGAGAAGAGTTTCTGATTTTATGTGATTTGACATACCTTTCCTTATTTTATTTTTTAAAAGTTGGATATTATATCATCAAAAGCTTATTTTACGATGTTATTCGTATGAAATTTTTCTTATTTTCTCATTATTTTTAATTTTTAATTCATCATATAATAGTTGATATTTCTTTTTATCTTCAAAAGAAATAGGAGTTCTAATAGATTTATACTCTACTAATTTATTATCTTTAAAAACACCAGATATCTCTGCATAAACCCAATAAAAGCCACTATCTTTTCTTAGATTTTTTACAAAACCGCTCCATCTTCCTTTTGTTTGTAAATCTTCCCACAACTCTTTAAAAACTGATTTTGGCATGTCAGGGTGTCTTACAATATTGTGTGGTTTTCCTATTAATTCATCTGCACTGTATCCTGATATTTCTGCAAAAGTATCATTTGCATATGTTATGATACCTTTTAAATCAGTTCTTGAAATAATTAATTCATCTTTTGGAACGATAGTTTCTATTAAAAAATTACCATTATTAAATTGCATACTAGTTTCCTTGCTTATCAAACTGTTTTGCAAAACCAATTAAATCTTTTCTTCTTAAATCTCCATGATAAACTATATCTTCAACTTTTACATCTTTATCATTTAAAATTTTTGGAACCGCATCAGAGTTTTCTAGAACTTGCATATGACGGCTTAGCTCTTCTTCGCTATAACTCATTTGCATATCTGCACTACTAATATGAGGAATTGCTTCAATAACTTTTAATTTTTTAAGCTCTTCTTCTACATTTTCACCTTCGATAGTAACAATTACTCTTCCTTTTTCATCATGCATATGATAATCACAAACACCTGATTTTTTCAGATTTTCAATAACACTATCAAGATATTTAGGTAATGTTTGTACAACTATACTTGAAATATTCATTTTGGCTCCTTTAAATTGTAGTAATTTATATTTTTATCATCGCTTGATACAAATATTTCATTTTCATTTTGAAAAACAATATTTGTTATAATAGAGTTATTACCCATTAATTTAAATAAAATTTCTTTTGAATTTGTATCAAATACTGCAACATTGTTATCTTCATCAAAACAAAAAGCTCCTTTATTAGAACTAGGACTCAAAGCTGCACTATATATTAAAAAATCAACACTTATAAAATATGGTTTTTCAAAACCAAGAGAGTAAACAGCTGCTCTTCTATCCTGTCCTGCTGTAATTAATCTATTTTTTTTAGTGTCAACTTGAAATACTCTATCTACATTTTCACTTTTAAAACTTTTTATTTTTTTAAAATTTTTTATATCTACTTGTGAAATTATACCACTTTCATCTGCTATAAATATTGTCTCTTTTTTCTCATCTAAAACAAAATTTGAAAAAGATGATTGTGATATTTGTAATTCTTTTAAAACTTTTTTTTCTTTTAGATTATAGATATAAATTTGATTAGATAAAAGAGCATAAATTATATTTTCTTCATCTAAAAATTTTGCATATGCAATAAAAAGTCTTTTTTCATCACTAATAATGTTTTCAAGTTTATCATTTTCGTAAATAAATATATTTCTTCCACCACTTTGACCTTGAGATAAGATTAAAATTTTATTATTTATTTTATCTACACTATATACTTTACTATCAATTATTTGATTTGTAAAATCTTTAATCTTATCAATTTTTATTGAATTTAATAACTCTTTTTTTTCAATATCAAAAATATCTACACTACTAGCAGTAGTTGATGCAAGTAAAAGATTATTTTGAATTACCAAGTTAGTGACTCCACCAGTAGCTTCAAAAATATAATTAGGTTTTAACTCTTTTATTTCTTGTGCATACAAGTTTAATGTGAGAAAAATTGCTAAAATATATTTCAAAAATTTCATAGACCACTTACCTTTATTGCATTTGTTGGACAAACTTTTACACATAATCCACAGCTTGTGCAAACATTACTAATAGTAGGTCTAAAAAGACCTACAAATTCTATTGCATTTACTATACAAGGATCCTTGCAAGAAAAACACATAGTATTTTGCCATGATAAACAAGACAATACATCTATTTCAATTTTAGCTTCTATTCGCTTTTTATTTTCTATATTTAGGACTTCATTTTTACAAGATGTTGCACATAAATTACAATATGTACAACCTGAGTTTGAAAAATCAAGTTTTGGTGTACCGTCATCTAATATCTTTATAATATTCTCTTCACATACTGTTGCACAATCCTTTGTTTCACATTTCACACAGTTTGTCAAAAAAAGATTAATATCATCATAGTAAGGCGGTCTTATAATACTTTCTTGCAAATCTTTTTGTTTAAAAGGTTTTGCAAGAGAGCTAAAAAGCTCTCTTCTTTGCATTATTTTACACCTTCACCAATAACATCAATTAGATTAGATTTACCATTTAATTCTGTACTTCTGAATTCAGGAGTAAAGTTGTTTTTTGGAACATTCGCGCTATCAGATTGTGGTGCATGACAAGCTGAACAGTTAAATCTTGCATTTGATAATGTTTCTAAAGGTTTAACAACAGATTTTAAATCACTACTATTTGCTACAGCTTTTCCATCTCTTTGTAAATTTCCATCCTTTGAAAGTTCAACAGCTTCTCTAAAACTTGTATAGTGAGATTTAGGAATTGGAGTTGCTCCCATAGATGCAGCAATTGCTGGATCATGACAAGCTGTACATTGATTGTTGTCAGACGTAATAATAAACATACCTTCTACATCATGAGGAATCATCGGAGGAGCATTTTCAAAAGCTCTTTCAATTTTTGTACTAGCTCCAGCTGGATCTGTTTTATACTTTGTCTCATCACTTACAACTTTATCTTCAGTATATAAGTTATCTTTTCTAAGACCAATTGATTCATCTTTTATAGTTTTTATTTCAGCAAAACTAATAGTTGCAACTAAAGTAGCTGCAAATAGACTTAAAGTTAATTTACCTAACTTCATTTTTTATCCTTTATGTAATTTCTTATTGAAAAATTAAGTGCATCATCATCGCACACTTCAACACATCTAGCACAGTTTGTACACTCTTGTAAAACAGGTTCACTTGATTTTGTAATCATATGAAGTACTTGAACTTCAGGACAAACAACCTTACATTTCATACAAGCAGTACACTTTTCGTGGTCATGATGAACTCTTATTAGGCTAAATCTTCCAATTAGTGAATAAAATCCACCAAGCGGACATATGTGCCCACACCAACCATTTTTTAAAACAAATAAATCAAACAAAAATATCACCAAAATAGTAGCCCAGCCAAAGCCAAGACCAAATACAATACCTCTATGAACCATTGATACCGGAGATACAAGCTCAAAAGCTGTAACACCCATCAAAGTTGAAAGTATTAAAGTTATACCTATTGCCCAGTATCTTATATTTCTTGATGCTGGCTGATTTTTTTGTATTTGTTGAAAATTAAACTTTCTTCTTAGATAGTTTGCACTATCTGTTATTATATTTACAGGACACACCCAAGAACAAAATGCTCTACCACCAAGTGTGAAATAAAATATAGCAATTAAAAAAGCTCCAATTAAAATATCAAAAGATAATACAGCACCTGCAAAAAGCATTTGTAAAACTGCAAAAGGATCACTTAAAGGAATCTTTTCAAATATTAATGAAGAACTTAAATTTCCCATTAAAATATTTATTCCATAGATATTTGCAAGACTATATAGAACTAAAATAGAGATTTGTGTAAATCTTCTAGCTATTAAAAATCTATACTTTTTCATTCTAATAAATCCTTCATATCACTGTTTAAAGAGTCTATTGCACTATCTTTATTGATATTTGTTTTTGTTTTCTCAATATTTGCATTTTTTACTCTTTGTTCATCAGTTTCATCCCAACCTTTAATGTAGTGGTCTCCTGCTTTTCCAAGGGCAACTTCTCGTGGAAGTACAAAAATTGCTGGTTTTTCAGTAACACAAGCTTTTTCACAAAGCCCACAACCTGTACAAATATCTGTATTTACAACTGGTTTTAAGAATGCGTGTTTTCCTGTTCGTTCATTTTTTTCATAAACTATTTCTATAGCTTCACCTAATAAAGGACAAGCTCTATAACAAGCATCACACTGTATTCCCCAAAAAGCAATACAAGATTTTATATCTACAACAGCAACACCCATTTGCATCTGTCTTATTTCAAAAGCACCATCTTTATTTTTAACTTTTTTTTCATCTAGTGCATCTGTCGGACAAATAGGAACACACGGAATATCTACACACATATAACAAGGAATGTTTCTAGGAACAAAATATGGAGTTCCCAAAGGTAAATTATCCCCTGGTTTTGCCAATTTTAATGTATCAAAAGGACAAGCTTCAACACAAAGACCACATTTTATACAAGTAGATAAAAAATCATCTTCATCTAATGCTGCTGGTGGTCTTAAAATTAAAGAACTCGCTTTTACTTCACTTAAATAAGCACTCCATGTCAAACCTCCAAGAATTGCTAGACCTATTGCTCTAGCACCTGATAGAAGAAATCTTCTTCTATCTTCTTGAGGTTTTTTTAAAATATTCATAACTTATTCCTTATGCTTTGTAAATTTTTACCGCACATTTTTTAAAGTCTGTTTGTCCTGATTGTGGACAAGTTGCATCTAAACAAACTTTATTTATAAATACTTTTTCATCAAACCAAGGAACATATACCAATCCTCTTGAAGGTCTATTTCTTCCTCTTGTTTCAACTCTTGCTTTTACTTTTCCACGTCTACTTTCCACCCAAGCTAGTTCACCTTGTTTTACACCATATTTATTTGCATCTTCAGGGTGCATATAACAAAGTGCTTCAGGAACAGCTCTATATAGTTCAGGAACTCTCATAGTCATTGTACCACTATGCCAGTGTTCTAATACTCTTCCTGTGCTTAACCAAACTGGATATTGTTCATCTGGCATTTCAGGTGGATCCATGTAAGGTCTTGCAAATATTTTAGCTTTATTTTTTAAAGATTTTTTAGCTTCATCTTTAACTCCTAGTAAATCACCTTGAGCTAACTCTTTTGCTAATGTTCCATAGAATGCAAAGTCACTATCTGGGTTTGCTTTTTTCGCATATGGATCATATTTTGTATTAAATCTCCAAGAAGTCTCTTTCCCATCAACAACTGGCCATTTTAGACCTCTTACTTTATGGTAAGTATCAAAGTCTGCTAAATCGTGAGCATGTCCTCTTCCGAAACTTGCATACTCTTCAAATAGATATTTTTGGATAAAGAATCCGTATCCTTTCCAAGGTTTTCCATCACTACCTTTTACATTTCTAGAATCTCCAAATGCTTCAGTGTTATCAAATCCAGCTTGAATTGGATCTTTTGAATCTGCTTTATAAGATTTTGCTTTATTGTTTGCAAATAGAATTTCATACATAGTTGTATTCTCATCATATCCCATTGCTTTAGCTGCTTCAATAACGCTTGGAAGTTTTACTTCACCTTTTGTGCTAATTAAAGTTTGCTCTCCCCATAAATCTTTTACAGTAAATCTTTTTGATAATTCAACCCATTGCCAAGTATCAGACATTGCATCTCCAACTGGAACTACTTGTTGTCTCCAAAGTTGAGTTCTTCTTTCAGCATTTCCATATCCACCCCATTTTTCATAAATCATAGCAGATGGTAGAATTAAATCTGATACTTTTGCTGAAATTCCAGGATATCCATCACTTGTAACAATAAAGTTATCCATCTCTCTTGCAGCTTTTATCCAGTGAGTAGCACTTGCTGTATCTTGGTATGGATTACAAACATTTACCCAAGCAAATTTTATATTTCCATCTTCAATATCTCTATGGATTTTCATGATATGTTGATGACCTTTTGGATTAATTGTTCCAAGTGGTACATTCCATGCTTTTTCAGTAATTTCTCTATGTTTTGGATTTTCATTCATCATATCAGCTGGAAGTCTGTGTGTAAATGTACCTACTTCTCTCGCTGTTCCACAAGCACTAGGTTGTCCTGTAAGTGAAAACGCTCCACTTCCTGGTTTTGCTTGTTTATTTAGTAAGAAGTGAACGTTGTATGAAAGTGTATTTACCCAAGTTCCTCTTGTATGTTGGTTCATTCCCATTGTCCAGAAACTTACAACTTTTCTATCTTTTTCAATATACCAATCTGCTAATTGTTGAAGTTTTTTCTTAAATTCTTCAATATCTTCATCAGGGTTACCTTTTGAAATTTTTGCAACATAATCAAGCGTATAAGGTTCTAAGAATTTTTTATACTCTTCAAAGCTAATCTCCCAGTGAGCAAGACCAGCATTTTTATTTACCATTTTATCACCAGCTT
>CAYQFC010000014.1:0-13649 GCA_964416585.1 uncultured Aliarcobacter sp. | reverse complement strand
AGATAAAACTCCTTTTTATGCAACAAGTGGTGGACAAAATGGAGATATTGGAGCTTTAGAAATAGATGGTTCAAATATTATGGTTTTAGAAACTTCTAAATTCCATAATCTAAACCTATCAAAAGTTGATGTAAAAAATATAAAACTATCAAAAAATCAAATTATTGAAGCTGTTGTAGTAAATAGATATGAAGTGGCAAAACACCATAGTGCTACACACTTGCTTCAAAGTGCTTTAAAGATGGTTTTAGGAGATGGTGTTTCTCAAGCTGGTTCTTATAATGATGATTTAAAGCTAAGATTTGACTTCACATATCCAAAAGCTATGACAAAAAATGAAATAAATGAAGTTGAAGATTTGGTAAACTCTATGATAAATAGAGCCTTAGCTGGAGTTATAGAAGAGCTACCTTTAAATGAAGCTAAGAAAAAAGGTGCTATTGCTATGTTTGGTGAAAAATATGGTGATATGGTAAGAGTTGTAAGTTTTGGGAAAGATGTTTCTATTGAGTTTTGTGGAGGAACTCACGTAAAAAATAGTGCTGATATTGGAAGCTTTTATATAGTTAAAGAATCAGGTGTTAGTGCGGGAATAAGAAGAATAGAGGCTGTTGTAGGAGCTAGTGCATTTAAATATACAAAAGAGCAGATAAACAAACTAGATGAACTTCAATCTGAAATCAAGTCAAACGATTTAATAGCTGGAGTTAAAAAGCTTAAAAATGAGATAAAAGAGCTTAAAAATGAATTAAAAAACTCTCAAAATCAAAACTCAACTACTGTAAAAGAAGAGATGATTGGTGATATAAAGCTAATAGTTGATATTGTAGAACAAGGCGATTTGAAAAAAATCATTGATGATAGTAAAAATGCAAATGAAAAACTTGCAATACTGCTTCTTCAAGCAAAAGATGACAAGGTTTCAATTGTTGCAGGAAGTAAAAACACAAATTTAAAAGCAGGTGATTGGGTAAAACAAATTGCTATTCTTTTAGATGGAAATGGTGGGGGAAGACCAGATTTTGCAACTGCTGGTGGAAAAGATGCAAGTAAAATTGAAGAGGCTAAAGCTTTAGCAATTTCTTATGCAAAAGAGAATATATAAATAAAGAGCGGATGCTCTTTATTTAATCATTTAAGTAATACTCAACCGTAGCAACAACTCTTAAAGTTTTAATATGTTCACTATTTTTATCCCTACTATACATTTCAACTTGCCCCTGTGTAGCTTTTTTAATTTTTCCTAGTTTACTATTTGAATCTTGTGCAAATTTCTGTGCAACTTCTCTTGCATTTGCTGTTGCCTCTTCAATCATAGATGGTTTAATATCATTTAATTTTGAATAGATATACTCTATTTTTGTATCATAATCATCACTTTTGAATAAAACTCCTTTTTGAGAAAGCTCAGACAACTTTCCAGTTAAAGCTCTTACTTTATCAACTTCACTACTATATATATTGATAACTCTTGAAGCAAAATATCTCATAGAAAACTCTTGATTAGTGTACTCATTTGCCATTTTATCAATAACAGAAGTTAAACTTAAATTTATATCTTCACCTTTGATACCATTTTGTTTTAAAAACTCTATAATAATATCAGTATCACTATTGATTTTTTTACTTAAAGCTTCAAAATCATTTCCTGTTTGGCTTATTTTAATTGGCATAATAACAACATTTGCTAAAGCCTCTTTTTCTGATAAACCTCTTACAGTAACTGTTCTTTCCATATCTTTTGTTTTTAAAAAGGTTGTTGATACAAAATATCCCAAACTACTTAAACCCAAAAAAATAAAGAAACCTAAAATCAACGATGATAATGTTGAACCTTTTTCCATAAATATCCTTTAATCTATAAAACTTTCACTATCTCTTGAAAAATAGTTATTTATAAAGTTAAATCTAACCAAACTTTTACTGTACTCAAAATCTAATCTAGCATAATCTTTATAATTATTTATTCTACCATTTTTTCTTAATATTTCATCTGTATAAATACCAGAATAATCAATAATAAATTTATCATCAAAAACACCAAATTCATTTACAATATCTACATAAAATTGCTTATCTACTATATATGTGCTAATTTCAAGATTTTTAAAATCAAATCTTTGCACTAATTCAAAAGATTTAGCTTTTAACTCTTCTTTAAATAAAGATATAAAATATCCACTTGCTAGACCATTCCATTTGCAATTAGAATCTAAATTTATATATTCTATAAATAGATTTTTATACTTTATATCTTCTATATTTGCAATATAAGAAAACTTTGAACAATAATCATATGTATTAATCTTCTTAAAATCACTTATTTCATTATTTAATACACGATTTTTTGAAGAAATACATGAATTTAGTAGAAAAATTATTGGTACAATTTTTAAAATTTTAAACATTTTAGACCCCATAAAATAAAAGTTTATTATACTATTTAAAATTTTAGACTTGACATATTTACTATTTTTTACTACCATAAATAAAATTTTCACTAATAAAAGAAGGAGAATATTCATAATGAAAGCAGGTAAAATATTTATTTTTGTTACAATTTTTGCTATGCTTTTCACAGGATGCTCTTATAAAACAAGTGAAGATAAAATAGATGTTTCAAGCTATAAAAATGTAGAAAAACAGCCTTCAATTCACCAAAAAGCAAATTTGAATACAGATAAAAAGTTTAATATATCAAAATCAAAAAATATTAATGTATTCACTACTAAAAACAACTATAATTCAAAGCAGATTAAAATGAACGATAATCTCTTTGATTTTTATAGCAATTGGGAAGGTGTAAGATATAAAATGGGTGGAACATCTAAAAATGGAATAGATTGCTCTGGTTTTGTTCAAAAAGCTTTAAAAGAGAAGTTTAATTTAACACTTCCAAGAAGCACAAGTGAACAAGTTCTAGTTGGAAAATCAATAAATAAATCTGAACTTCAAATGGGTGATTTAGTATTCTTTAAAACAGGAAGAACAAATCATGTTGGTATATATATTGAAGATGGAAAATTTATGCATGCCTCAACAAAAATTGGAGTAACAATTTCAGAGTTAAATAGTGAATACTTTGCTAAAAACTACTGGAAGGCTCAAAGAGTTTTCAAATAAATCAAATAGGAGAATAAATGTTTAAAAAAATATCATTAATCACCACATCTGCTTTATTGCTTTTTACTTTACAAAGCAATTTAAATGCAAATCAAAATAGTAAGAGTTCTAGTACAAAAACTCAAAAAATAGAAAAAACAAAAGCTTCAACTCAAACAAAAAACTCAAAAAATAGTTCAAAAACAACAAATCAAGCAAAAACGACAAAAGTTAAAGAGAAAACAAATACTCAAACTAATAGTAAAAATAAGGTAGTTATAAAGAAAACTGAGAATAAACAAGCAAATAAGAGTGTAAAAAATAAAGTAGTAGCTTCTAAGAATAGTAAAAAAACTGGAGATAAAATAGTTATTCTAAGTAATAAAAAAACTCCTTCTAAAACTATTCAAAAACAAACATCTACACATAAATATAATTTAGAAAAAAATAGTTATACAAGCTATGCTTTTTCAAACAACAGTGAAAAGAAAAAAGCATTTAGTGAATTTTATAATGATACAAAGCATATAAAATATAAAATGGGTGGAACTGGTCAAAATGGTATTGACTGCTCTGCATTTACTCAAAAAATGTTTAGAGAGAAGTTTAATCATGTACTATCAAGATCAACAGCAACTCAAGTTCATGAGGGAATTGAAGTTAAAAAATCAGATTTACAACCTGGAGATTTAGTATTCTTTAAAACAAGTAAAATAGATAGACATGTTGGTGTTTATACAGGAAATGGAGAATTTTTACACGCTTCTATCAAAGGTATAACATATACAAAACTTGATAAACAATTCTATAAAGATACATATTGGACTGCAAGAAGAGTTATAAACTAAACTCTTCTTTTTAATTTTCTATAATCTCAGACATTACATACAACACAATCACACAAACAATATACATTTTAACTGCATAAATAATATTTAATCTAAAAATCTCTTTTGCATTGCAACCATATCTAGCACTCATTGTAAGATTTAATCCAGATATTGGTGAAGTTGAAACTGTTGTTGCCCATGCCATCAAAAATGTCATTGCAAGTAAAGTGTGGTTTGCTCCACTAAAAAAATCTCCTAAAATCGATATAGAGATAATTGGATGAATTCCAACAAATGCTAAAACTATAAAGACAAATAACACAATGCTAGCAGCCTTATAATCAAAAGTGCTAAATGGAAGAGAGAAATTAAGCCCTAAAAGAACACTTCCAGCCATAATACCAAAAAGTCCAGCTACCAAAAAAAGTGATATTTCACTCTTCATTTTTGGCAAATCATCTATTATATGGTATTTTAAAATTCTAAAAGTTTCAGCTAAGCCTTTTTTTATTGGTAAAATAGCAAGAGTAAGTAGAAGTGAAAAAAGAGATATTAGTAAAATTATTTGTAAATCTTTATAGTAATGATTTGTTAAAAGTACAAAAAATGCCAAAAGCAAAGGCAAGTATAAAGTACTAAAAGAAAGGGGATAGCCATAAAAATTTGAAAAATCTTCGTTTCTTAGCTCAAAATATGTGATTAAAAAAGCACTAAGAGCCAAAAAAATCCCAAAAGATATTATAAAAAATGTATTTAAATTTGGAGCATATGTTAAAGCTGCTGCAAATGCCACAAAAAATGGCGACCAGTAGGCATCACTTGCAAATGACCTTGTAAGCAAAACTATTTGAAGGGGTGTTAGTTTTGCCTTTTTGTACATCTTATCTGCAACCAAAAGTAAAGCTGATAGATTTATAATTGAGCCAAAAATATGAACACCTAAATATGTCTTTAAAAAAGAATTTTTACCTTTTGGGAGTTCATTTTTCTCTTTTTTTGGAGTTGCTATTAGTTTTAAAAATCCAACAGCAATTAAAAGAGTAAGAAGATATAAATTTACACTAAAAGCCTTTTTTAAATCTATATAAAAACCATTTAAATAGCTATATAAAAATGCTAAAAGAGTAAAAAATAGTAGAACCCAAATTAGTTTTTTTGATTTAATTGTAAAAAATAGTAAAGCTGAAGCTATCCAAATACAAACTACTGCATAAATCTTAAAATCACTATAAAAAAAATAGGAAAAGATTGAAAAGATAAAACTTAAAAATATTAAAACACCAGAAACTCTTGATAAAAACTTCATATAACCTCTTTGTTAAAAATTTATTATATAAAAACTTTGTATAATCCAAAGAAAAAAGGGATAAAAACTTGATAAGACTTGGTTCAAACTCAGAAACTAGAGCAAAAATTTTAAAAGCTTTTAATATAAATTTTATACAAAATGGTGGAAATTTTGATGAAGATAGCATAAAAACTACAAATCCAAAAGAGTTTTGCTATTTGGCTACAAAAGGAAAATTTGAAGAGCTATATAGCAAATTTGGAGTTCTTGATATGCCTTTGCTTGTGGCTGATAGTGTGGTTGTTTGCGAAGGTAGGCTTTTGCGAAAAGCAAAAGATTATGATGATGCTAAATCTATGCTAGAGCTTCAAAGTGGAAACAAAACAAGTGTAATATCTTGTATGATTTACAAATCAAAAAACATAGAACTTATTGATATTTCAATTACTACTTATGAGTTTACAAAATTTGATGAAAAAGATATGCAAAACTATTTAAATAGTGGCGAGTGCTTTGAAAAAGCTGGAGCCATTATGGTCGAAGGTTTTTGCAAACCATATATAAAAAGTGTAAAAGGGTTAGAGAGTACAGCTATGGGACTTAGTATTGAAAAACTAATTCCATTTTTAAATAGCTGATTTAGGAAATATATTTTTATTTAAAAAAACAACAAAAACAACAAGCAAAAGAAGAGCCACAAAGCTATAAATCATAACATTCCATCCAAAAGCTTTATAGATGTATGAAGGAGCAATAGAACCACTTGCTCCTCCAAGATAGTAAAAAGTAAGATACATTCCAGATGTTAGTGATTTTTGAGAAGCTTTCATAGAGTTTGCAAGTTGTGTGCTTATTGTATGGGCTGTAAACATTCCTATACAAAGTAAAAAAATATATAAGAAGAGATAAAAAATATCATTGACTAAAAGCACAATAACTGAAATTATGAAGAAAATAGTTGCAAAAAGGATTGTGTTTATCTCATTTCTAAAGAAATTTACAATTTTTTTAGATGATAGAGAAACCAAAATTCCCATTCCATAGCCTAAATATAAAAGTGCTATTTTTAATTCTGAAAATTCATTTGATAACTCTTTTGCACGAAAAGGTAAAATATTTAAAACTCCAGAAAATACAAAAAAAATACAAAACATAATAAAATAGACAACAGCAAACCTTCTATCTTTTAATATATTTAAAACATCACTAATTTTTGGTTTTATGATATTTGCAAGACCATCAAACTCTAGCTTATTTATCAAAATTATAGAGATAAGTATAGCAATAGATAAAGAGTAAAAAACATAAGAATATGAAAAATTTGTAGCTATAAAACCTGAAAAAATCCTTCCAACAAGCCCACCAAAAACAGTTCCAGCAACATAAATAGACATATTAAACTTTATATTCTCTTTATCAATATTTGCCAAAATACTCATAAGCGATGTTAAAATAGCAGGAATTACCAAAGCTTCACAAAATCTAAAAAATAGAAAATATTCATAAGTTTTTGTTAAACCTAAAAAAATATTTGTAATAAGTAATATAATTGAAGCATTTATTAACATCTTTTTTGCATTAACTTTTTCTAAAATATAACCATATACTATTGGGGCAATTGCCATAAGTAGTAGAATTACTGCTGTAAATTGAGATGCCTCAATAACTGTAATATTAAACTCTTTTGCCAAAAGTGGTTGTAGTGGTTGAGTTGCATACATGACAGACATAGTAACAATCAATCCATAAATTATAATTAATAAATTTCTGTTCAAATAAAATCCCTTTAAATTAAGATTTTACTATTTTTAAGATTAATAGATAAAACTAAGGCTTTTAGCCTTAGTTTATTAATCAAAACTTGGTTTTGGAGTTTTGTTTGTAGAAGCTGGTAGCTGTGGATAAGTAATTTCTGGTTTTGTTCCTTCTAAAGTTTTTAAGAAAGTCTCAATTTTTGAAGCATCTTCATCACTTATTGTAATTCCAAGTTGAACAGATCCCATCTCTTTAATAGCATCACCTAAAGCCCAAATTTGTCCATTGTGGAAATATGGTGCCGTTTCAGTAATATTTCTTAGGCTAGGAGTTTTTACCATACCATTTTCATCACCTTTAAAATCACCTACATTTGTAAATTTATATTGTTGTGCAATTTGAAATGGCTGCATTGTTCCACCAAGAGCAATTCCTGTATGACAAGCTGTACAACCTTTGTTTAAGAATGTTTGAAGTCCTTCTTGCTCCTCTTTTGTTAAAGCTTTTTCATCACCTTCTAAAAATTTATCAAATCTTGATGGAGTTACAAGAGTTTTTTCAAAAGTTGCAATTGTTGCTGTGATTTTCTCAAAATCAACTTTTACATTATCTCCATAAGCTTTTTTAAACTCATCTACATATGCTGGAATTGAGTTAATTCTCTCTTCAACCAATGCTGGTGGTGCTGCCATTTCTGGACCAGCTTGAACTGGACCTTGAGCTTGGTCTGCTAAATGTGGGCTTCTTCCATCCCAAAATTGTGCTTTGAAAAATACAGAGTTATAAACTGTTGGAGAGTTTAAATGATGTGGATTTGCAGTCCAGCCATGTCCAATAGCAGCAGGAACACCATCAGCTCCACCAAGTCCTAAATTATGACAAGTATTACAAGAGATTAAATTACTTCTTGAAAGTCTTGGGTCAAAATATAGTTTTTTACCTAATTCAACTTTTGCATCAGTGATTAAATCATTTTTATCAGTATTAATCATAGTCATTAAAGCATTTTTATCGCTTGGAATTGCTTCTAATCCTGCATTTTTTGCTTTTGAGATTAATGATTGATTTGCAAATAAAGTACTTGCACCTAAAAGTATTGCTAAAGAAATTTTTAGTTTCATAATTAAAATCCTCCTAATTGATTTTATAAATCATAGGAAAATTTTTATTAATTGGGACTTAAATTTATACTATTTTTGAAATATTATTATAAAATAATCTTATAATATAAGATAATTCTTATCCTATTTATCGATATTTTGAACAAGTTTCGATGCTGTAAGCCCCAAACTTTCTTCAATAATTTGTGTATCACCATGCTCAATAAAACTATCTTCAAACTCAAAAGATTTTATTGAAATATTTATAATCTTTAACTCATTCAAAGCTTCCATAATGGCACTTGCAACTCCACCTTGCTTTTGCGAATCACTAAAAATATACCAAGAATTATATTTTTTTGATAACTCTTCTAAAGCAGAAATATCAAGTGGTTTTACAAATCTTAAATCTAATACAGCAATATCCTCACTATGAAGTTTTTCAACATCTAAAGCCTTTGATACTCCTGCACCATATCCAATAAATAACTTATTCGAACTACCAGTTTTTAATAACTCTGACTTTCCTAATTCAAAATTACTAGCTTCATACTCTAGCTCTTTAAAAGAACCTCTAGGATACCTAATTGCACAAGGGCTATTTAAAGAGTATGCAAAATCTAAAGAGTATTCCAAAGTTTTGTTATCTCTTGGAGCAAACAAAACCATATTTGGAATAAATCGCAAAAAATTTATATCAAAAACTCCTTGATGAGTTTCACCATCATTTCCTACAATTCCAGCTCTATCCATAGCAAAAACAACAGGTAAATTCATAATACAAACATCGTGGATGATTTGGTCAAACCCCCTTTGTAAAAATGTTGAATATATTGTAATAAATGGTTTAAATCCCTCTTTTGCCATAGCTGCCATACTTGTAACCGCATGTTGTTCAGCAATTGCAACATCCCAAAAACGAGAAGGAAACTCTTCAATTAACTTATCAATTCCTGTACCACTAGGCATTGCAGCTGTTACTCCAACCACATTTTCATATTTTTTTGCCAATTGTAAAAGACTTTCAGAATAAACAGCTGTTGCACTTTTGCTACTTGATTTTTTTGAGAACTCCCCATCTTCAACATTAAAAGGACCAACTCCGTGCCAATGCTCATGTTGCCCTTCTGCTATTTTATAGCCCTTTCCTTTTACTGTCCTTGCATGAACAATTACAGGTTTTTTCATCTCTTTTGCAATAGTTAATGTCTCTATAATCTCTTCAATATCATGTCCATCAATGGGTCCTATATAATCAATTCCCATCTCTTCAAATAAAATCCCAGGAGTAATTAATTTTATAGAACTTTCAAGCCTTTTTGCTAAATATGTTGTACCTTCTGGCATATTATTTCTAATAAACTTATCAACTCTTGCTTTAAAGCTTTGATAAAATTTTCCAGCAAGTATCTTTGATAAATATTTAGAAATCGCTCCTATTGGTTTTGCTATGCTCATTTCGTTGTCGTTTAAGATTATTACAACAGGAAGTTTTAAATCTCCTAGCTCATTTAGTGCTTCATAAACCATTCCAGCACTCATAGAACCATCTCCAATCATAACAACGGGAACTCTATCTTCATTTTTTAGTTGTATTGACTTTGCAGCTCCAACAGCAAGGGAAATTGATGTTGAACTATGTCCAGCTACAAAATAGTCGGCTTTATGTTCATTTGGTTTTGTAAAACCACTTAAGCCACCAAATTGTCTAATTGTTTCAAACTCTTCCCATCTTTGTGTAAGAAGTTTATGTGGATAACATTGATGAGAAACATCAAAAATAAAAGGGTCACTTGATACATCAAATACATGATGCATTCCAATAGTCAATTCAACTGCTCCCAAAGTAGAAGAAAAATGCCCACCTTTTCTTGATACAACATCAATAATTCTATCTCTAATTTTTAATGCTAACTCTTCTAGCTCCTCTTTGGATTTTCCTTTTACTTCTATATTCATCACTTATTTTAACTCTTTTAGTACTTCATCTAATAATTTAAATAGTTTTGTATTTTGCTCTTCTGAACCAATTGTAACTCTAATAGCATTTAAGCCATATCCTGTAAGATTTCTTATAATCATCCCTCTTTCAAGAAGTTTTTGAGATACAACTTTTGAATCAAAATTTTTAAATAAAATTGTAATAAAGTTTGTATATGAAGGGATAAACTCAAAATTTCTCTCTTTACAATACTCTTCATATCTTCTCATTTGAACAAAGTTTTTCTCTATACAATCTTTTACAAACTCTTCATCTTTTAAAGCTTCAATAGCAGCTGCTAAACTTAGAGTTGTGATATTAAAAGGAGCTCTTATTTTATAAAAAGTGTTTATAATATCCTCTTGTCCTATTCCATAACCAACTCTCATACCTCCTAGTGCATAGGCTTTTGAAAATGTTCCTAGATAAATCGTATTTGGAAAAGTATCTATTAGCTCTTTTGGGCAAATTTTCTTTTTCTCATCTTTAAAACTTGCATACTCTTGATATGCACCATCTACCACCACTAGTGTGTTTTTATCAATAGTTTTTAAAAACTCATAAACTTCATCTTTATCTAGACACTCTCCCAAAGGATTATTTGGAATACATAAAAATATTACATCAGCTCCATGTTTTTTATAAAGTTTACTAAACTCTTTTAAGTTGTGTTGAGATGATTTTGTCTTAATAATCTCTGCCCCAACTTGTTTTGCATAAATCTCATACATAGCAAAAGTAGTTTTTGCCATCAAAACTTTTGAATCTTTTTTACATTTTGCATGAATTGCAAACTCTAAAACCTGATCACTTCCAGAACCTACTATAATATTTTTGCTATTTACATCATATTTAAAAGCTAAAGCCTCTTTTAATTCATACATAGAGTCATCAGGATATAAATACATATTTTTAGCCAACTCTTGAATTTTTGCTACAACTTTTGGACTAGTTCCATATGGGTTTTCATTTGAAGCCAGTTTTACAACATCTTTTGGGTCTATTCCATACTCTCTTACAACCAACTCTATTGGCTTTCCTGCTTCGTAAGTTGTTAGGTTTTTTAATACTTTATTAAATTTCATTTTTTCTCCTTGTGATTATATATCTTTTATCTCTTTTACATAAGAGCCTAGTATTTTTACACTATTTTTATGTTTTTCTAAAACTTTTTTAATATTTTCATCATCTTTATGCCCATCAAAATCTATAAAAAATATTGAATCACCTTCAACTATATGTGATTTTATCTTTGTAAGATTTATCTTTGCATCATTTAAATCATTTAAAAATCGCACCAACACACCTTGCTCATCTGGAAATTTTGCAAGAAGTGAAGTTTTGTCATTTCCACTTGAAGAGTTTTCAAAATCGCTTAAGATAAAAAATCTTGTTTTATTGTTGTCTTTATCTTCAATATTTTCAAATAAAATTGGAAGATTATATAGTTTTGCAGCCACATGAGCACAAATTGCTGCACTATTTTTCTCACTAGCTGCTAGTTTTGCTGCTTTTGTTGTTGATTCAACAGGAATTAACTCAACTTCATCAAGTCCAAAATTATTCAAAAACTTTCTACACTGATCAAAAGCTATATCTTTTGAATAAATTTTCTTTATATCTTCTATTTTATCGCAAGTAGTTGCAAGAGTGTGATGAATATTCAATACAACTTCAGCAACTATTTTTGAGTTATAGTTTGTAAATCCATTTATAGTATCGTTTACTATTCCATTTGAAGAGTTCTCTATTGGAACAACCCCAAATTTTATCTTTTTTGATTGGAGTTCTTTAAAAATTCCCTTTATTGAAGAGATAGAGACATAAGAACTCATAGCCCCAAATCTACTTTCAGCTGCTTGATGAGTAAAGCTTCCTTTTGGTCCTAAATACCCTATATTTTCAGGCAGCTCAAGGTTTCTTGATATTGCAAAAATCTCCAAAAATAGAGCTTCAATAGCACTTCTATTTAAAAGTCCACCATTTTTTTTATTTATACTATCAAGTCTATCAATAATAGATTTTTCTCTCTCAGGTCTATAAATAGCTCCACCACTTTTTGCTTTTATCTCTCCTACTTTATGAACTAGCTTCATTCTTTCATCTAAAAGCCCTAAAAGTTTATCATCAATACTATCTAGCCCTTTTCTTATCTCTACTAATGCCTCTTCATTTGCCATATTTTGCCCTTAAATAAACTCAATTTCATGTGCAATTAAATCTTCAAAATTTTCTCTTCTTCTAATTAATCTATCTTCACCATTTTCAATTGCAATCTCAGCAACTCTTCCTCTTGTATTGTAGTTGCTACTCATTGTAAAACCATAAGCTCCAGCACTATAAATAGCTATTAAATCTCCATTTTGTGTCTCTTGTAGCTCTATATTTTTTGCAAAGAAATCTCCACTTTCACATACAGGTCCCACAAGGTTACAATCGCTAAAATTTTTATTTTCATTTAAAACTTCAACTCTATGATAAGCATCATACAAAGCAGGTCTTATTAAATCATTCATAGCACCATCAACTATTACAAATCTTTTGTTTCCATTTATTTTTTCATATAAAACTTTTGTAACAAAAACTCCACTATTTCCAACAATAAATCTTCCTGGTTCACAAATAATAGTTAAATCAAGTCCAAAAAGTGAGTCTAAAATAGTTTGTGCATAATCATAAGTGTTTATTAAAGTTTCATCTTTATAAACAATTCCTAAACCTCCACCAACATCCATAAAAGATAGCTCTATTTTTATAGCTTTTAAATTTCTTACTAAATTTGCAACAATATTTATAGACTCTTTTATTGGTTGAAGCTCTGTTAATTGAGAACCTATATGGCAGTGAATTCCTGTTGGTTCTAAATGCTCACTATTTTTACACTTAATATACATTCTTTTTGCTGTATCAATATCTACTCCAAACTTATTTTCATGAAGTCCCGTTGAGATGTATGGATGAGTTTTTGGGTCTATATTTGGATTTACTCTAATAGAAATTCTTGCAACTTTTCCTAAACTTTTTGCTAGTTCTTCAACTCTATCAAGCTCTGCACTACTTTCTACATTTATTAGTAAAATATCAAGACTAAGAGCCTCTTTTATCTCATCATCACTCTTTCCAACTCCTGAAAAGATTATTTTATATGGAGCAATTCCAACTTTTAAAGCTCTTTTTACCTCACCAATACTAACACAATCAGCTCCAGCACCCAAAGTTGCCAAATGCTTAATCACACTTAAATTTGAGTTTGCTTTAACGGCATATGCTATTAAAGATTTTCTTGCTCTAAACGAGCTTTTTAACTCTTCATATTGATTTGTTATATGGTCAAAATCATATACATAATAAGGTGTTTGATATTTCTCTGCTAATTTTTTAAAATCTATATTCATAATTATCCTAATTAAATCTAAAAAACCCAAAGTATTTTACTTTGGGTTTTAAACTATTTTTTACTATTTGTCTGTTCCATTCCAAGCAATTTTTGGTTTTTCACCTGTAAAATCAACTGCTGGCATTCCCATTATATTGTATCCACTATCTACATGGTGAATTTCACCAGTTACTGCACTACTTAAATCACTAAGCAA
>CAYQFC010000013.1:0-15218 GCA_964416585.1 uncultured Aliarcobacter sp. | reverse complement strand
AAATAAAGCTCACTATATGGGCTATCTTCTATTAAAATTCCATCATATTTTTTTATTATTTTTGCTATTTCATCTCTTTTTTCTTGACTGTAAGTTGTAGCACTTGGATTTTGAAAATCTGGAATTAGATATGCAAGGCGATTATTTTTAAAACTATTTTCAAACTCTTTTATATTTACTCCATCATCTTCAAGTTTTACACCACTCATTTTTAAACTATTTAATCTAAAAATATTCATAGCTCCTAAATATGATGGCTCTTCAATAGTAATATTTTTGTTTTCAAAAAATTTTGCCAAAATATACATAGCTTGTTGGCTTCCTGTTGTGATTAAAATATTATCTTTTGTTGTAGGAAAGCCTTCATTTGTATATCTTTGTGCGATTTGTTCTCTTAATTCGTCTATTCCATTACTAATTGTATATTGATAAATTTTTGGATTATCTAATATTTTTAGTGTTGCTTCTTTTAAATCTTGTGTTGGAAATAGATTAAGATTTGGTAATCCACCTGCAAATGATATAGTCTCTTCATCTATTGCTTCTAATATCTCTCTTATAAATGACCGTTTCATATTTTTTATAATCCTATATTTATTTTTAAAATTCTACATTAAAGAGTTTCTTTATACTTTACATAAAATGCTTTTATTATTATCTTTTTTTGCTAATTTTATATACATAAAATGCTATAATTAATCCATGAAAAAAGTTACTTTTGAAAAACGAACAAAACTTGCAAATGATGTTATGAACTATATTTATAAATATATCGATACAAATATCAATATAGATGAGTTAAGTTCTGAGTTAAATATAAGTAAATTTCATCTTCATCGTATCTTTAAAGATGAGTTTGGAAAAAATATCTATGAGAGTATAAAATCAATAAGGCTTCAAAAAGCTGCAAATTTACTTATAACAAATAAGTTTTCAACTATTACAGATATTTCAAAAATGACTGGATATAGCTCTCAAACTTCATTTTTAAGAAGCTTTAAACAAAGATTTTCTATGACTCCAAAAGAGTGGAAACAAGGTGGTTATAAAGAGTATTCAAATAAAATAGTTGAAAAAATATCAAATAATATAAAAGAGATAGATTTTGATATAGAGCCAACAATTGTAAAAATGCCAGAGATAAAAGGTTATTATATAAGACATAAGGGCTATGATAAAACTATAAAACAAACTTGGGCAAAACTTCAAACTTGGATATATACAAATGATATAAAAGCTTATAAGCAAATGGCACTTCATCATGATAATCCAATTATAACCCCACTTGAAGAGTGCCAATATATAGCTATTGCTGTTTTGGAAAATGAGGAAAATTTAAAAAATTTATCACTTCCTTCTTTGGTAGTTCCAAAGGGAGTTTATGCAAAGTTTTCATTAAGTGGAAAATATGGAGATGTTATAAAACTAATCCAATGGGTTTATCATGTTTGGCTAATAAAAAGTGGATATGAGACAACTACAAATCCCTCTTATACGATTTATCATAAAAACCACTTTTTAAGCGAAGATGAAGAGTTTAGTTTGGATTTTTATTTGCCAATACAATATGTATAAAAGGAGTTACAATGAAAAGTAGTATAGAGTTTATAGCCAATTTTAAAACAAGTCTTGACCCATACAACGGTATAACAATAGAAAAAAATGATTTTCCAAAAGATATTTTAGAGTTTGAGAAAAGTATAGCTATTTTAATCAAAGAGACAAAAGATAAAAGAAATTTAATTTGGATATATGTAGATATAAAAAACTCTGATTTTATACCAATTCTTACAAAATATGGCTTTACTTTTCACTCTTGCAATAGCGATTATCTGCTTTTAGTGAAAGTTTTAAAGCAAAATGCAATAGTTCCAAATTTGGCAAACCATACTTTGGGAGTTGGAGCAGTTGTAATAAATAGTAAAAATGAGATTTTACTAATAAAAGAGAAGATACGAAATGAGTATTATAAACTAGCAGGTGGGCATATTGATGATGGTGAGATGATTTCTCAAGCTTTAAGTAGAGAGGTTTTTGAAGAGACAGGAGTTGTTGTAGAGTTTCTTAAAATCATATCTATAGGGCATTTTTACCCACATCAATTTCATAAATCAAATTTGTATGTGCTATGTCTTGCAAAGCCAAAAAGCCATAAAATAGATGTAAAAGATAAAGAGGAGATTAGTGAAGCTATATGGCTAAATCTTGATGAGATGTTTAAAAGAGATGATATTCACGACTACACAAAAGCTATTGTAAAATCGGCTTTAAGAAGTGGTGGATTAGAGAAATCAGAAACTCCAATTTTAAATCATCTTAAAAATGAGTTTGAGCTGTTTTTTGTAAGTAATGTTAATTTACTAGAACAAAAAGAGATAGAAACTACGTTAAATAGTAGAACAAAAGAAGAAAAAGAAGTTTCTCACTCAAAAATCATAAGTTTAGATTTTTGAGCTTAGGATATTGGCTTTAGATGAGATATTTATAAATGAGACTATAAACTAAACATATTTTAGATTTTGATATAATAAATTTATATTTTTAAGGAGTGGTTTATGCAAAAAGTAACATTGAATATAAAAGATAGTGCTTATGATAAAATCATATATTTTTTACAAAATTTTTCAAATGATGTAGAAATCATAAATCATAGCACGAAAGAGTTACAAAGAAGTAAAAAATTGATTAATTTAAAAGGAGTTTTTAATAAATACTCTGATAAATCAAGAATTGCAAAAGAAGAAGATGCTTGGAAAAACCATATTATAGAAAAATATAAAAAAGATAATTTATGATAAGGCTTGATACAAATTATATAATAAGATATTTGATAAATGATGATGAAAAAATGGCTGAGATAGCCGAAAATATCATATTAAATAGTATAACTTATATTTCTAATGAAGTTTTAGCAGAAGTTATTTATGTTCTTAGTGGAGTTTATAGTATTCCTAAAAAAGATATATGTGAAATGTTAATTCAATTAATCTCTTTTGAAAATATACAAGTAGAAAATAAGAGTATTTTAATAGATACTCTAAATTTATTTAATGACAAAAATTTAGATTTTGTTGATTGTTTACTATGTAGATATTCAGAAGAAGATGAGATAAAAACTTTTGATAAAAAGCTCTTAAAATGTATAGATAGATATAAAAACTAAAAAAAGCTTCTTCTAAATCCAAGCAAAAAATAAATATAATACAAAAAAATAAAGGATAAAAATGAAACAAATTATAAGCACAACAAAAGCACCAAGTGCAATAGGACCATATAATCAAGCAACAAGTTTTGAAAAACTTGTTTTTACTTCTGGACAAATTGCACTTGATCCACAAACGATGGAAATTGTAAATGGTGGAGTAAAAGAGCAGACAAAACAAGTTATGGAGAATTTAAAAGCAGTTTTAGAAGAGGCAAACAGCTCTTTTGAGAATGTTTTAAAAACAACTTGTTATCTGTCTGATATGGATAATTTTACAGCTTTTAATGAAATCTATGGAGAATATTTTAATCCACAAACAGCACCTGCAAGAAGTACAGTTGCAGTTAAGACTTTACCAAAAAATGTTTTGGTTGAAGTGGATTTAATAGCATTTAAAAAATAAGTATGATTTTAGGAGCTTGTCCATATTGCGATGATGGAGATATTGAAGTAAGAAAAAAAGAGATTAGAGGTAAAAAACTTGAACTTTATGCTTGTTCAAATGCCTCTTGGATAAGTGAAGATGGAGAATTTTTTGAGTTAAGCAGCTCTTCAAAATGTGGATTTAGAATTTGGCAAAATGCTTTAAGCAGATATGGTCACTATTTAAAACATAGTGAAGTGAGAGCTTTACTTAATAATGAAGAACTTGTGCTTAAATTTAAGGCAAAAAAAAGATTTATTGGACAAAAAGAGCGAAAGGATTACTATAAAAAAGTAATCCTTCATGAAGAGTATGGAGTTCAAATAATATTTGATGATTAGTTTTTTAAGCTAAGAGAAACTCTTTGTTTTTCCAAATCTATATTTATGATTTTTAGGTTTTCTAAATTTTGATTTATGCTTAAAATATCACTAGGATGAGAGACTCTTTTTTCGCTTATTTGTGAGATATGAAGTAGGGCATCATCTTTTAATCCAATATCCACAAATGCCCCAAAATCAGTGATATTTCGTACAACTCCACTTAAGATAAAACCCTCTTTTAAATTATTAATATCTAAAATATCATTTGCAAATTTCACACTATTAAACTCAAATCTCACATCAATCCCTGGATTTAAAAGCTCATTTATAATATCTTTTACCTTTGTGATTGAAATATTAAGATTTTTTGAAATCTCTTCAAACTTAGAGTTATCTTCAATATTATAATTTTTTTGAATAAGTGTTGTTATTTTATAGTCTTCAGGGTGAATTGCTGTATTATCCAAAATAGAGTTTCCATCTTTTATTCTTAAAAAACCAACACACTGCTCATAAGCTTTTGCTCCTAAACCTTTCACTTCCAAAAGTTCACTCTTTGAATTGAATTTTCTAATTTTTTCTCTATATTCCACAATATTTTGTGCTAACTTTTCACTAATTCCAGAGATAAAAGAAAGAAGTTTATATGAAGCTGAATTTAAATCAACTCCAACTTTATTTACTAAATCAATAGTTGTGTTTTCTAGTTTTTTCTCTAACTCTTTTTGGTTTACATCATGTTGATATTGCCCAATTCCCAAAGATTTTGGGTCTATTTTTACAAGTGCTGCCATTGGATCTCTTAATCTTTGTGCAATAGATATTGCACCCCTTATTGTTACATCAAGGTTTGGATACTCTTGAATGGCTATTTTTGAAGCCGAATAAACGCTAGCACCTATTTCACTAACAATTGAGTATTTAATATTTAGGTTATGCTCTTTGATTAAATTATCTACAAAAATAGCACTCTCTTTTGAAGCTGTTCCATTACCAATTGCTATTGCAGAAACTTTATACTTTTTTATAAGCTCCAGTATAGTTTTTGACGAGTTTACAAAATCCTCTTTTGGTTTTGTAGGATAAATAACAGAACTATCTAAAAACTGACCATTTTCATCAATAACTGCTAGTTTACAGCCAGTTTTATATCCAGGGTCTAAACCTAAAATAACTTGATTTAAAAGTGGAGCTGTAAGAAGTAGCTCTTTTAGATTTTTCCCAAATAGTTCAATAGCTTCTTTTTGGGCTTTATCTTTTAAACTTGATATCGCTTCTGTTTTAAGTGAAGGTAAAACAAGCCTTTTTAAACCATCTTTATAAGCTTCAAACACAAGCTCTTTTGAATCTAAAGCACTTTTTGGAATTTTATACTGTTTTATATTTTCCAAAATATAGTTTTCATCAATTTCAACTTTAATGCTTAATTGTTTCTCTTTTTCAGCTCTTAAAATTGCTAAAACTCTATGAGATTTTATATATTTTATTTTCTCTTTTGTGTTTGCAAAGTTTATATAAAGTCCATTTTTATCGAACTCTTTTCCCTCTTTTATCTCAAGAATTCCCCAATTTTGTATCAGGTTTCGCAATATCTCTTTTGTTTTAATATCATCTGCATATCTTTGAGCAATAATATCTTTTGCTCCAGCAATAGCATCTGTAATAGTTGTTATCTCTTTATTTAAGAATTTTTTTGCCTTATCTTCACACTCAAGCAAGGTGTATCTCATACTTTGAATAATATTTGCAAGTGGCTCAAGCCCATTTTCAATTGCTTTTAATGTTCTTGATGATTTTTTATCTTTAAAAGGAGAATAAATATCTTCCAAAACTTGAAGAGTTTGAGCATCTTCTAAGTTTTTTGAAATATCTTCATTTAAGAAATCTCTATTCTTTAGTATCTCTAATATCTCATTTTTTCTATTTTCTAGTTTTTTTGAATATTCATAAATCTCTTCAAATGTTCTTAGTTGTTCATCTGTTGCACTATTTGTAAAATCTTTTCTATATCTTGCTATAAAAGGAATAGTGCATCCATCTTCAAGGAGTTTTATAATATTTTCAATACTAGTTTTGCTTAATTTTGTTTTTTCTTGTAGTAGTAAAATTTGTTTCATATTTAATCTTTATTTTATTAGCTTTGAAGCTAGTACTTTTTTTGCTTCAAAGCTTTAGAAGTTTAATCTAAATCGCTAAAGCCACCTTTGTTGAAAGATTGGTTATTTTGATTATAGTCATAGTTGTCAAATTCACTACAATCAAGTGTAAAAATCTTTGGATAACCCATTTTCACAAGCTCTTTGTCAATATTCTCTTCGCTTAGTCTGTTTTTTACTCTATTCATAATAAGCTCAATATCTGCCTCTTCTACATTTGCAGCTCTTAATTCATAAATAATAGCTAAATTCATTTTTCCCTTCTTTTTGTTTTTTACTCTGCAATTTTAATATAAAATTTGCTTAAAATAAAAATCATAGCTTTTATAGATAAAATATTTGCTGTTTCATCAACTGTATGATAGCCTGTTGTTGGGATTTGCAAGGTTGTTCCTTGGATATTTCCATTTGAAGCTTGAATTATTCTTCCAAGTTCCGTACTTCCTATACTAAGAGGTTTTAAGCCTTGTTCAACTCTAGCTATATTTTTCTCTTTTATAAACTCATCTTTATATGAGTATGATATTTTATTTTTTACACAAAACTTTTTTAACTCTTTTAGAAGTGGAGATTTAAACTTTGCATTTACATCTTTATTTCTAAGCACAATTAATTGTTTATCGGCTTCTTCTCTTGTTTCATATGGGCTTGTATCAAGAACTATTAATCTATTTGTAGAGATTTTATTTTTTTTGAACCATTCGTGAATAAATCTCCAGCTCTTTCCAGCTTCTTCTTGGGCTGTAAAAAATGCTGTTCCAGAAAAACCATGTTGATAAAGATAGATTATTATTGCAGCGCTTAAAACATTGTCAAGTTGAGCTGAAAGAAGATTATCTTTTTGTTTTAATTTGTCCACAAATGCTATTGGAGTACTTGGTAGAATATTATTAAAGCCCTCTATTTCAAAAATAAGGTTATTTATCTCTTCTTTTAAAAAAGCATTTGTAATTTTACCCATACCCAAATATCCGCCACTAAAAGGCTCATAAGCATGAACATTTTGATTTATATATCTTTTTGAAATAAGCTGAAACATCTGTTCCGATAAAGAGTCACCTCTTAAATCAGATCTATTTTTTGCCAAAAATGCAGCAAACTGAAACTCATTTGGACCTGTACAAATTACTCCGTGTCTATCTATATGAGCGCTTAAAATTCCATTTGTTGGATCTTTCCCACTAGCAACTAAAAGCCCATCATAATGCTCTGTTTTAATTCCTAGTTCATCTAGTTCTCTTTTTAAGTATAACAAAAAAGAGTGTTCAGCTCCTGTAACAGATGGCACACGAATTAGCTGTTTTAGAAGGTCTAAAAAACCATTAAAATCATTGTCATTTATTATTAGGTTTAAGTTCAAAATCTCTCCTTGATTTTTGTAGTGGAATTATAGATAAAATTATTTAAGGAATAATAAATTTATATTAAAATATACCATAGTTTTTTAATCAACTTTATTTTAATATATATTTAAAAAATTAAAGCTATAATTCCAAAATAAAAATGTAAATAAGGAACACTATGGCACAATTATCAGAACTAGAACTTTTAAAGGCATCAAGAAACCCTTTAAGAGTGATTGATGATTTATATAAAGAAGCATTACAAGGAATACCGTTGAAAGATGAGTATATTGGACTTTTAAAATGGTACGGAATGTATCCACACATAAATAAAGATGGTTTAGAAGATAAAAAATACTTTATGAAAAGAATAAAACTTGTAGATGCAAGAATGAATCTTGAGCAGCTAAAAGTTATGAGTGAAATAGCTATAAAATATGCAAAAGGTTTGGTGGATTTTACAACTAGACAAAATGTACAATTTCACTATATTTTAATTAAAGATATTCCAGCTATTTTTGATTTATTAAATAGTGTAGGGCTTACTTCAAGAATGGCATCAGGTGATGGACCAAGACCTATTATGACTTGCCCTGTTAGTGGTTTGGACAAAGAAGAGGTTTATAATGTAGAAGAGCTTTTAAAAAGTGTAGATAAATATTTTGATGAAAATGATGATAGATTTTGTAATTTTCCTAGAAAGTTCAAGATGGGAATAAGTGGTTGCGGAAGCCACTGTGCAAATCATGAGATACAAGATGTTGCATTTACAGCTTTTAAATCTTTGGATGGTGAAGTGCTATTTGATTTGACTATTGGTGGTGGATTATCAAAATCGAAACAAATTGCAACAAGAGCAAAAAAATATGTAAAACCTGAACAGGTTTTGGATGTAAGTGTAGCTTGTGCTGAGATTTTTAGAGAGAATGGAAATAGAGATAGTAGAACAAAAGCTAGAGTAAGACACCTATTAAATGATTGGGGAATTGAAAAATTTGTTGATGAGATAGAAAAAAATCTAGGCTATAAGCTTTTAGATGGAGAAGCTGAGCCAAAAATAACATCTTTTGAAAATAGAAACCATTTTGGAATAAATAAGCAAAAAGAAGCAGGACTATCTTATATAGGTTTTGCAACAAATTCAGGAAGAGTTGCTGGAGAAGATTTTGTAAAGTTTTATGAAATTTGTAAAAAATATAATGCTGGTGGAATTGCTCTAACTGCTACTCAAAATTTTGTGGTTTATGATGTAAAAGATGAGTTTGTTGAAGATTTAATAAGAGATTTTGAAGCTTTAGATTATTCACATAAGCCATCCGTTTTTAGAGCAAGATTACAATCTTGTACAGGAAAAGAGTTCTGTAAATTTGGTGTAACTGAAACAAAAGAGTATGCAAAAGATATAGTTCTTGAGCTTGAAGATAGACTAAAAGATTTTAAAGAGGAGGTGGCTATTTCATTTTCAGGTTGCACTCACGGTTGTTCTCAGCCACATATTGCTGATATTGGGCTTATTGGCTGTATGATGAGGTATGAAGGGCAAAGAGTTGAAGGATATGAGATACTTTTAGGTGGAAATCTTCAAGGAACTTTTAGTACTTTATCAAAAAAAGTTGGAGTAAAAGTTCCTTCAAATAAAGTTGTTGATTATATTGTATCTTTAGTGGAAGATTATAAAAAAGATAGCAAAGGGGCTTTGAGATTTAAAGATTATTTAGCTTCTATTGAGACAAAAGAGAGTTTAAATGACGATGAGTAATAAAAAAGCTTAAGCTTTTTTATTACTCTTGTACTCCATTTTTACAGCATACATAATCTCATCAGCTTTTTTTAGCATAAAATCCAAAGTATTACCACTTCTATGCTCATAAGCTCCAAAGCTACAAGTTATTTTTAAATCTTTATCGAAATCAAATTCTATACTCATTAAGCTTGTTTGCAAAATATTTATTAAAGAGTTTGCTTGTGAAATATTTGTTTGTGGAAGGGCTATTAAAAACTCATCTCCACCCCATCTTCCAAAGCTATCTGATGTTCTTATTTGATTTTTAATTACATCTGAAATTTTTATTAAAACTTCATCTCCTGCATGATGTCCAAAAGTATCATTTATAGGTTTAAAATCGTTTAAATCAAAAAATATTATTGAAAATGGAGTTTTATATCTTGCAGATATTTTTATTTCATGTTCACAAATCTCTTCCAGTTTTCTTCTATTAAAAATATTCGTTAAAGTATCGTTTGTTGCTAATTCAACAAGCTTATTTTGAGTTATTTTTCTAAGTTTTATCTCTTTACTTAATTTGTAATTGAAGTATAAAATAAGTGCAATAATAATTAAAAGTGGAATAATGATTTTTAATACTTGCTTATAATCTGTCTCTTCATTTATAAATATTTGTGAGTGAGAGTTTAAAATTGAACTTATCTCCTCTGGTTTTAGTGTTGATATTGCAATATCTAAAATATTTTTAAACTCACTATTTTTTGCATCAAGTTCCAAATATAAATTAAGATTTATATTTAATGATGAGTTTAATCTTAGGTTTTTATGACTATTTTTTCCAATAAGAGCATTTAAACTATAAATAGTATCAATAAATCCAAAATAATCATCAGAATTTATAGCTTTTAATAGCTCTTCATGAGATTTAAACTCCACAAAATTTATGTTTGGATACAAAGATAGAAGTTTACCTTTTATATTAAAAGAGTCCAAAATAGCAATTTTTGCACTATCTAGTGATGATAGATTATATATAAGAGATTTATTATCCTTTGTAGTAAGAGCAAGTGGAATTTGTGCAATAGGTTTTGTGTAGATTTTATCTAATTTTTTAGGTGGAGCAAAAGAGTAAACAAAACTTGTTTTTATACTATCTGTAAAAATATAACTATTTTTTGAGCTTAAAATCTCTTCTGTGCTAAATTGTTTTGATAGTTTTGTAGATAATAAATTCCAAAAATCTATCTCAAAACCTTTGAATTCACCTTGACTTTTGTATGAAAAAGGCTCGTTTTTAGACTTTAATAGAAGTGCAAAACTATTATTTTCTAGATAGTTTTTGTAAAAACTATCTAATACCAAATCTCCCATATCAAAAATTATTGATTTTGAATTAAAAGAGTAAGCGCTTTTATTTATTCCACTATATGTATAGAATTTTTTTATATCTTCAATTCTATTTGCATCAATATTTCCTAAAATTCCCAGGTCAAATCTTGATAGCTCTTTTAATACATTTCCTTCATAAATTAGTTCATCAAGTGATTTATTTTGAGTATTATATTTTTCAAAAATTATTTTTGCACTCTCTTCAACATGGGTAAAAGCATATTCCCACCCCAGCAAAGAAGCTTTATTAAAACTTTTTACTCTATTTGGATTTGATAATGCTTCTGTTTTTGATGTAAAAATAATTCCTTCATAGAAATTAAAATTAAGATAGTTTGTAGAAAAATAGTTAAAATCAATATTTTTTTTACTTAAAATATAAGGTTCATTTGATAAATATCCAGTATAAACATCAACTTTTCCATCTATTAAATCATTTAGATTTCCTGAATGTGGCAAGATTCCAATAGATGAGATATCAAAGCTTTTTTCAGAGCTTAAAATAGATTTTATTGTTGCACTATCTATTGCATCATCTGTAATCATAATATTTTTATTTTTTAGGTCTTTTATCTCATTTATATTTTGATCTCTTAAGCTAAGAAGAATCAAAGGAGATTCTTGAAGAATACTTGATAAAAAAATAATATCTTTTTGATTATATTTTTCAAGAATTAATGAAGATTTCCCAATACCAAAAGTAGCACTATTTTTTAATACTTCATCTACAATATTTATGTTTTGATTAAATGGTTTTATATCAACATCTAAATCAAAATTATCGTAAAATCCCTTCTCTTTAGCTATATAATAACCTGCAAATTGAAATTGGTTTAGCCAATCAGGATATAGAGTGATTTTATCTTTAGCAAATAAGTTTAAACAAAGTATTGTAAGTAATAATAATTTTCTAATAAACATAATTCTATTATATAACAAAATATATTAAAAGCATTTTTAAAAATTATATTAAAATTTAAAAAAATCTCCTTCAAAGCCTATGTTTATCTCATCATCTATATTTGGGTTTTTATCACAACTATGAATTATTACTTTTTTATCTCCAAGCAAAGCAGTGATTTCATTGAAATTTCCATAAAATGTATTTGCTAAAACTTTTGCTTTAAGCTTTCCACTATTTGAGATTTTTATATTTTCTGGTCTTATGTATCTGTTTTCATCTATTTTTGTAATTTTTCCTAAAAAATTTGCACAATAGAGATTTATAGGATTATTATATAGCTCTCTTGGAGTTCCAACTTGCAAAATATCTCCACCGTGCATTATTGCTATTCTATTTGATAGATAAAATGCATCTTCTTTATCATGTGTAATAAAAAGTGCTGTAATATTAAAAGATTTTATCATCTCTTTTAGCTCAGTTCTTAGAATATTTCGCAGTTCCGTGTCAATATTACTTAATGGTTCATCAAGAAGTAGAATTTTTGGTTTATTTATAATTGCACGTGCAAGTGCAACTCTTTGTTGCTGACCACCACTTAATTCATGTGGATATTTATCTTCATGACCCTTTAGTTTTGTTTTTTCTAAAACCTCTTCAAGTTCAATTTTATTGGCATTTGCACCAAATAAAATATTTGAAGCTACACTTAAATGTGGTAATAAAGCATAGTTTTGAAATACAATAGATACCTCTCTTTTATTTGGTTCAAGATTTATATTTTTTCCAAAAACTTGTTTTTCATCTATAAATATTTCACCACTATCAGGAGTTTCAAGACCACAAAGCATTCTTATAAATGTTGTTTTTCCACTACCACTTGTACCTAAGATTGTAAAAATCTCACCTTCAAATAAAGAGAAATTTATACTATTTGCAACACAAACATCACCTTTGCAAAATGTTTTTTTTAAATTTTTTATATCTACAATTTTTTTCTGCATTTTATCTCTTTCTTTTTTTTGGTTTGTTGTTCAAAAATAGTACAGCAATAGCAGTTGTAAATACCAAAATAAGTGATGGAAAACCAGTTTTATAAAGCATTTCATTGCTTGCTAATTCATAAATTCTCACAGCTAATGTATCAAAATTAAATGGTCGCAAAATCAAAGTAGCTGGAAGTTCTTTTGCTATATCTATATATAAAATTAAAAATCCACTAAGCAAATAAGGTTTTAAAATAGGAAGATAGATTTTAAAAATTGATTCACTCTCTTTTTTACAAAAAATTCTAGAAACATCATCAATAGAGCTATTGATTTTACTAAAACCATTTTCAACACTTCCTATACTTGAGGCAAAATATCGTGTGGCATAAGCATAGATTAAAATAATAAAAGAGCCACTAAAAAATAAAACTCCTAAAGCTTTATCGATTGAATTTGCAATAATTAAAAGCCCAACAGCTACCACAGCTCCTGGGATAGAGTATCCTAACATAGATAATTTGTGAGTTATATTTGATACTTTTGTAGGAAAAAATCTCAAAAAATATATTATAAAAAAGCTTAAAATAATTATAAAAAAGCTTGAAACTACATTTAATTTTAAGGTATTTAACAAAAACTCAAATGCACTAAAATCAAGTGTATTAAAATCCAAAATTGTCCAATAAATCAAAACTCCACTTGGAATAAAAAGAGTAAATAGGGCTATAAAAAATGAGATTAAAAAGGCATAAAAGTTATTTTTTCCACTCAATTTTATCTTTTTTGCTTTTTCGTCACTATTCGTAGAGCTTGAGAATCTAAATTTTTTTCGAATATTATGCTCTACAAGAAGTATAGAAAATACAAAAATAAGTAGAATAATTGCTACATTTATAGCTCCTGCTAAATCTCCATAACCAAACCAAGATTTAAAAACTCCAACACTAAAAGTCTCTATTCCAAAATATAAAACTGTTCCATAATCGCTTAAAGTCTCCATAATAGCAAGTATAGAACCTGCAAAAATAGCTGGATATGAAAGCGGAAGATAGACCTTAAAAAATGCTTTTTTTGGACTTAGTTTTTGCAAAGCAACAAGCTCAACAACGGTTTTTGAAATCATAGAAAATGAGATACGAGCCAAAATAAAAACATAAGGAAACATAGCAATTGTAAATATAAAAATAGCTCCACTCATATTTAAAATATCAAGCTTTATGGAACTATTATCAAAAATTTGTGATAAAAGCCCACGAAATTCAAAAAATCCAACATATGTATATCCAAAAATATAAGCAGGATAAGCCAAAGGTAAAACGAAACAAATAGAGAAAAATTTAGAGCCAAAGTATTCAAATCTAGCACTTAAATATGAGCTAATAACTCCTAAAATAGCTACAAATATTGCTACAAAAAGGATTAAAATAGATGTATTTAGCGTGTAATCAATAAGTAGCGAATTTGAAAAAAACTCTTTATTTAAAGAGCCTTGAAATAGAAAATATATTATTAATATTAAAATAGGTAAAGAGATAAATAGCCCCAAAATAGGGGCTACAAGAGATTTAAGAGTTTTTATTTCCAATTTCCTTTTGTTGCTATTTCAACAGCTTTTTTTGTCTCTTTTCCAACTTTATTTAAAGCAATTGTATCTTCTTTGAACTCTCCCCAAGAAGCCACAATTCCAGCTGGTTTAACTTTTGGATTAATTGGGTACTCATAATTTCCTTCTGCTAATTCTCCTTGAGCTTCTGTGCTTGTTAGAAACTCTATTAATTTTATAGCATTATCTTTATTTGGAGAGAATTTTGTAATTCCTGCTCCTGAAATATTTATATGAGTTCCTGTTGTTTTTTGTGCAGGAAAAAATACTTTTACCTCTTTTGCTATTTCTTCATCTATCTTATCTTGGCTATTTGCCATAACTCCCAAATAGTATGAGTTTACAATAGCAATATCGGCTTCACCAGAAGCCACAGCTCTTATTTGGTCTTTATCAGCACCTTTTGGATTTCTTGCAAAATTATTTACCAAACCTTTTACAAATTCAAGAGATTTCTCTTCACCGTGATTGGCAATAATGGAAGCTAAAAGTGATTTATTATAGGCATTTGTAGAGCTTCTTGTTATTACTTTTCCTTTAAATTCTGGTTTCGTAAGTGAAAAATAGTCATCCAAATCTTTTGGATCAACTTTTTTTGGATTATAGACAAAAAGTCTAGCTCTTTTTGTAATAGCAAACCACTTTCCATCTTCATCCCTTAAGTGAGTTGGAATATTCTCTTCAAGAGTTTTTGATGATACACTTTGTAAAAGTCCTCTCTCTTTTGCTTCATATAAATTTCCAATATCAGCAGTGATAAGCACATCAGCTGGGCTATTTGCACCCTCAATTGATAGTCTTGATACCAACTCTTCAGCTTTTGCTGTTACAAGATTTATTTTAATTCCTGTTTTCTCTTCAAATTTTTTAAACAAAGCTTTATCTGAATCATAATGTCTTTGAGAATATATATTTACTTCACCATTTGCAAATAAAATATTCGTACAAATAAGTGAAAAAAGTGCTAATTTTTTTAACATAAGAAATCCTTTAAATTTAATATTTAATTAAAGACGAAATAGTAGTATTTTGTAACTTTGATTTCTCTTAATATTAAGAATGATTATCAAAAGTAATAAAGATTTGATTTAAAAATTTATTGGTATAATAGGAGAATTTTTTAAAAAAGGTTTATAATGATTTTAATGATTGATAATTA
>CAYQFC010000012.1:0-15629 GCA_964416585.1 uncultured Aliarcobacter sp. | reverse complement strand
GATGCTTCAGCTGAAAGATCTGCAGCTGCTTGTAGTGTTCAATTAAACAAAGAGCCAATTATTGAGTATTTATCTTCAAATATAGCTTTAATTGAAAAAATGATAGAAGAGGGTTATGAAGATTCTAAAACTCTTCAAAGAAGAGCTGATAAAATGAAAGAGTGGATTAAAAACCCTCAATTATTAGAGCCAGATGCAGATGCTGAGTATTTAGCAACAATTGAGATTAATCTTGATGAGATTAAAGAGCCAATTTTAGCTTGTCCAAACGATCCAGATGATGTTGCAACTTTAGGTGAAATCTTAGCAGATGAAAATAGACCAAAAAATATTGATGAAGTATTTGTTGGTTCTTGTATGACAAATATTGGATTGTTTAGAGCTTTAGGAGAAGTATTAAAAGGTGAGGGTGTTGCAAAAGCTAAACTATGGGTTGCGCCTCCAACAAAAATGGATGAAGCACAATTAACAGAAGAGGGATACTATGCAGCATTTGCAGCAGCAGGAGCTAGAATAGAAATTCCTGGATGTTCTTTGTGTATGGGTAACCAAGCACAAGTGAGTGAAGGATCAACAGTATTCTCAACTTCAACAAGAAACTTTGATAATAGACTTGGTAAAAACTCTAAAGTTTATTTAGGTTCTGCTGAAGTTGCTGCTGTTGCTGCACTTTTAGGAAGATTACCATCTGTTCAAGAGTATTTAGATATCGTTGCTAAAAAAATCAATGAAAGCAACAAAGATGGAGTTTACAAATACTTAAACTTCCACCAAGTAAGTGCAGACCACTTAACAACTCTTTTAACTTCAAGATAATATTTTAAAATATTTCTAAAAATAAAAAGCCTAGATTTTATATCTAGGCTTTTTTTATATCAAATTTAGTAAAAAAAGATAATAAAAAAAGCTACCACATAAATGTAGTAGCTTTTTTAAATTATAAGAAAAAGAGTGTTAGTTGTTTTCTACAAACTCTTTTATTCTATTTATACCATCTTTTATATTTTCCATAGATGTTGCAAAAGATAGTCTTACATAACCTTCCATTCCAAAAGCAAGTCCAGGAACAAGTGCCACACCTTTGCTTTCAAGTAAATCAGCACAAAATTTCATAGAGTCATTTGAAAACTTTTTAATATTAATGAACAGATAAAAAGCACCATCTGGATTAAAACATGATAATTTTTCAATATCATTTATTGCTTTAACTGCATAATCTTTTCTCTTTTCAAATTCAACTCTCATCATTTCAATATCTTTGTTAGCTTCACCTTCAAGAGCTACAATTGCTGCATATTGAGTCATTGAGTTTACATTTGAAGTTACTTGACCTTGAAGTTTAGACATAGCTTTTGCTAATTTTATATCAGGTGTTGCAACATATCCAAATCTCCAACCAGTCATTGCAACAGATTTACTAAGACCATTTATTGTAACAGTTCTATTGTACATATCTTCACTAACTTCTGCACTTGCTGTGAATTTTTTACCATTGTAGATTAATTTTTCATACATTTCATCTGATAAAACAATAATATTTGTTCCTTTTAAAACCTCTCCAATTGCAAGAAGTTCATCTTTTGTATAGATTGAACCAGTTGGATTTGAAGGAGAATTTAGCATTAAAATCTTTGTTTTTGGTGTAATTGCATCTTTTAGTTGAGTGGCTGTAATTTTAAAATCACTACTTTCATCTGTCTCAAGAAATACAGGAACTCCACCACTATAAACAACCAATTCTGGATAAGTAACCCAATATGGACTTGGGATAATAACTTCATCTCCATCATCAATTAATGCCTGAGCAAGGTTAAATAAAGAGTGCTTTGCTCCATTGCTTATTACAATACCATCTAGCTTATAATCCAAATTATGATCTTTTTTTAACTTATTAATAATTGCTTGTTTAGTTTGCTTAATACCCTCAACCGCCGTATATTTCGTCTTTCCTTCATTTATAGCTTTTATAGCTGCATCTTTTACAACTTGTGGTGTATCAAAGTCAGGTTCTCCTGCACTAAAACTTAAAATATCTTTACCTTGTGCTTTTAACTCATTTGCTAAAGCTGTGATAGACAAAGTAAGTGATGGAGCTAGTTTCTCCATTCTATTTGCAATTTTCATATAGTATTCCTAAAATATAATTATCATTACACATATGGTATAATCGTGCGGATTTTATCTAAATTTTACTTAAAGGTTTTTTTTGAATTTTAATATTATTTTGGAAGCTTGTTTATTAAATGTTGAATTGCAAAATAAAAAGCATATAAAACATTGTTATTTACGAATAATAGATAAAAATTCACTTCAAATAAAAGCAAATAGATATTTCTCAATTGATGATGCAAAAGCTTTGATAAGTAGAAAGAAATCTTGGATTTTAGAGAATATTAAAAATATAGAAGATAAAACTCTTGAAGATGGTGTTTTTTTATTTTTAGGTGAAAAAAAATTATTAAATGATTATAAAATAAAAAATCTTGATAATTTTTATAAAAGAGAGATAGAAAAATATATTCCAATTTTTGTTGAAAATTACTCTAAGCTTATGAATTTATATCCCACAAAAATATCTTATAGAAAAAATAAAAGAACTTGGGGTTCTTGCAACTACAAAGATGAATTAAGTTTTAATTATCTACTTATGAAGTATCCAATTTATGTTATGGAGTACATTGTTGTCCATGAATTGGCACATATAAAGCATAAAAATCACTCAAAAGATTTTTGGAATTTAGTAGAAAAATTTTGCTCAAATTATAAGCAAATAGAGAGAGATTTTAAAGTTTTATTGCATTAATCTCTAGCTTCAATAACTCTTTTTAGAAGCTCTTCTTTTGAAAACTCTTTAGAGATTATACTTGTTGAAATTCCATTTGATAAAGTTATTTTAATTAAATTATTTTGTGTAAGATTTACATTTACAATTAATCTTTTTACTTTTTCTTGAAACTCATTTAAAGTATATATTTTTCTTCCCAAAAAAAGCTCTTGCAAACTTGGCTCTTTAAAAAAAGCTACAAAATTTCTATTGCTATATAGATATTTCCATATTTTAATCTCCAAATCAAATGGCAAAAAGAAATTTGTATAATCAGAAAAAACTCTATCACCTTTTATATAAAACTTTGTTTCAGGGAAAAATCCAGGTACACAGTTGCATAAAAACATATCTTTTTGTTGCTCTTTGACTTTTGAAATGCAAAAATATTTAAATTTTTTTAATTTATCTAAAAGTAGTAAATCTTTTGTATTTTGGTTTTCTAAAACAGAGAATATTTGAAAAAGCTCACCAAAATCATCTTCATTTGAAGCTAAAATTTCAAGAACCAAAAGTTCAAATTTCGATGAATTCTCATATTTATTTGGGATTTTATAAGATTTAAAAAACTCTTTTTTAAGATCCAAAATTAAAATATTATTTTCATTAGAAGATATAAGATATAATTTTTCACTATTTCTTTTATCAACAATAAAAATTGTATTGCTATCAATATTTAAAGTTTTATATGATGCTAAAATAATTTTTTTTGAGTCTTTTATCTCTTCATTTATAAAGCTAAATTTAAAATCATGATTTTTTAAAAACTCAATAAGTTCAAATTGTTCATCAAACTCTAAATAACTACTATTTGAATACTCTTTTTTTAGTGAATTAAATTCTAGATCAAAAGATAAAAGGTAGTTTTTATGCCTATAAAGCTCTTTTTGGTCTTTGATAATAATTTTTTTTAAAATCATATTTTAAATAAATCTTTTGGGTCTATATGGGCTGAATCTTTTGTAACCTGAAATGATAAATTCTCATTTACTCGTCCTACAACAGAGCCTTTTTGAACCCATTTTCCAACAACTAAAGTAGGTGCAATATCGTCTAAATGAGAATAAATAGTATGTATTCCACCTTCGTGCTGAATAATTACAACATTATCAAGCATACCGGCATTTTTCTTTGCATAAACTACTTTTCCACTTAAAACTGAAACAACTTTTGCTTGTGGTTCTGTGCTTCTTAGAACAATTGATTCATTAAATAATTTTATTTTATAGATTGGATCATAGTAAGTTCCAAAGTTTTTTGCTATTTTAAAAGATTTTAATGGGGCTATTGTTTTTTCACCTTTATATTTTGTGATTGTTACACCATCAGTTGATGAACCAATTTTTTTAACATCAAGATTTAAATTTTTTGCAAATTTCTGATTTCTTGTTTCTGAAGTTTGTATTTCTGGTTCATTTTCTTCTGTTGAACTATTTTCTTCTTTTGTATTATTTTGGTTTTTCATTAATGCTTCAAGCTTTTTCTTCTTTTCGGCTTCTGCTTTAGCTAGTGCTTTTTCTTCGGCTTTTTTAATCTCTTCTTGCTTTAATATATTTAGTTGAGAAAGAAGATTTTTAATACTTTCTTGACTTTTTACAACCTTATTAAGTTCTTCTTGATAAGCTTTGTGTTGTTTTTCTAAGTCAATTAAAGAGCTTGAGTGTTGTTTTTTTAGATTTGTTAATTTATCTTTTGTCTTTTGTCTATCTGTTATATATGAAGATATTTTTTCAATATCTTTTTGATTTGTTGTGGAGTCATTTGTTATTGTGTTGTAATTTGTATTTATTTTTGCAACTTTTTCTTTTGAATGTTGTGCTAAAAGAGTATAAATTTCATTATCAATTAGCTCTTGTATTGAGTTTTCAGATGCCAATTTCAAGGCAATTGAGATTGAGAACTCCTCTACAATAGTATCAACAATTTGATTTTCGCTAGATGATTTCTCTTGAATTAATTTATTTGATTTTGATTTTAGTTCATTTAGCTTGTTTTTTGATTCATCAAGAAGCTTTTGATGATTATCTATATCGCTATTTACTTGCAAAATTTCTTTTTCAAGCCCTGAAATATTACTATTTTGAGACTCTATTTTATCAGCAAGATTTTTAATTTTTATATTTTTATCCTCTTCTTCTTGCTTTGTAGTATCTAATTGCTTTTTATTTTGCTGAATTTTTTTATCGATATTTGAAGCCTCAACAATATTAAATAGTAGAAATAGAGTTAAAATAATTTTAATCATTGCTTATCTTATATTTAAATAAAACACCAAAAATGGTAAAAATAGATATAAAAAAAGATAATAAAAATAGTTTAAGAATCTCTAAAACCAAATCAATTTTCATATCAACAATATCTTGAAGTTCAATAGGAAATAAAACACTCAAATTATAAGAGATATATGTCAAAAATATAGAACTAATAATAAAAGCCAAAAATGCACTTAATAAAGCATGATTTAAAATAGTACTAGCACTATAAATAATAGAAGCCCCATGAAGCCTTAAGATTGAAATTCTAATATGATGTTCATGAAACCACAATTTTATCTGTTTTTCAATAATAATTACTGCAAAAATTGTAATAATAAAAAATAAAATAAAAGATATGCTATTTATCAGTAATAAAAGTAGATATATTTGATTATGATTTTTATAAAAAACCTCTACTTTTTTTATATCACTATTTTTCAAAAGAGTACTTTTTATCTCTTCTAATTCGCTACTTGTAGGAAAAATTTCCAAATGTATTTGATAGAAATTTGGTAATTTTTGTTTCAAAAGTTCAATAGAATTTTCTGAAAGATTTGTTTTTATATTTTCAATAATTTTATCATTTGGTAATGTTTGAATATTATCTACATTTATTCCAGCTAATTTTGGCATGCTCTCTTTTGTTAAATTAGTAGTTGATACAACAACTATTGAGTAATCTTTTGAGATTTTATTTTGATAGTTAGATACTACATTATTTATTAAAAGATATATTGAAAAAGCAATTAACATTGATAATAATGGAATTAAAAAAGCAAAAATATTTTTAAGAGACTTCATAAATAATCCCATCATCAATTGATAATTGTCTAAATTTAATACCTAGATTTCTAGGAACTCTATGAGTTACAACTACAACTGTAATTCCTAGTTGTTCATTTGCACCTTTTAGTAAATTCCATACCAAGTCAGCACTATAATCATCTAGGTTTCCAGTTGGTTCATCTGCAATAATAATTTTTGGATTGTGAGCTAAAGCTCTTGCAACTGCAACTCTTTGTTGCTCTCCACCACTTAGTTCATTTGGATAATAACCAGCTCTATGGCTAAGTCTTACATGGGCTAAAAGTTTGTTTGCCTGTTCTTTTGAAACATCATGAGAATATCCATTTATTTTAAGTGGAATCATAATATTTTCTTCAATTGTAAACTCATTTACAAGTTTATAATCTTGAAAAATTATACCAATATTTTTTCTAAGGAGTCTTAGTTTTTTTCCGCTAATTCCAAAAACTTCTTGTCCTGCAATTGTTAAATTACCATGCTTTATTGGGATTTCCCCATAAAATGATTTTAGAAGTGTAGATTTTCCACTTCCAGAGTTTCCACCAATAAAGATAAACTCTTTTGGTTTTATAGAGAAATTTCCCTTTTTAATAATATATTTGTTGTCATCGTAAGTTAAATATATATTTGTTGCTTCTATCATCTAAATAAAATCTCTTTTAAATTTTTATGAGCATCTATATTTGAACTTGTAGGAAGCGGATTTCCTTGATAATATGATGCTTTTCCATCTTGTATATGTATATATTTTGTAACAGGTCTATCAAAATTTCCCATTGTAACTTTTATTAAAAATGAGTTTTCTTTGCTTAAAATTGTATAAATTTCTTCAATATGCACAAAACACTTATCAAATATAGCTGATTTTTGTGGAATTTTTGTGATTATTTCTTCAAAAATCATACTATTTTCAAAAGAAAAATCATAAGTTAAATCTATATTTTTATCTTCATCTAAAGAAGTTAAAACTAAATCATATATATTTTTTCCCTGTTTTTTCCATCTATCTTCGTATTTACTACTTACTTCCAAATCTCTATTTATATCAATAGATATTTTTCCTTTTGGCAGATTTGTAAGAAGGCTTAAACAAAAATCAAAGTAATTTCTACTATCGCTTCTAAGCTCCAAAGTTCCACCAACTTTTAAAATCCTTAAAGCTTCAGAGACAAACTCATTTGAATAGATTCTCCTATGAGGTTTTTTATCCCAAGGCACAGGAAAATGCACAAATATTTTTCCTACTTGATTTGACTCTATAAACTCCATAAAAAGTCTAGCATCATAATTTACAACCAAAACATTTGTGATATTTTGAAGTTCCAATTGTTTTAGTAATTGCTCTATTGATGGGTAGTGGATTTCAAGTCCAATAAATTGGATATTTGGGTTTTGTTTTGCTTGGTATAAAAGGTGTCTTCCGCTTCCAAAACCAATCTCAATTTGAATCTCATTTTTTGTTTTAAAATCATCAACAAAATAGTTTATATCCTTTAGATATTTATGTTTTTGCTCTTTTTCAGCTTTAAAACTATTTGTATTTGAGAATAATACATTTGCATTATTTTGCTTTACATAAGCATTTAAACCATCTTTTATTAATGATACAGGAGATAATCTTGTAACTTTATCTGCTTTTATCATAAGATTTTCATCTTTCGATTTTATTCCTAATAAAAACTCTTTATTGTTATTTAAAACTGAAATTTTATACTCTGTTTTTCTATTACTTGATGTAAAATCATAAGATTTTGCTACAAATAAAAAATCAACACCATCAATTGAAGATGGTGTTTTAATCAACTCTTTATTTTCATATAGTATATGTGGCATAAAAATAGAGCCTTATTTACTTGATAAACTTACTTCATCAGAAGCTTCAGATACTATTCCAAACTCATCAACAGATTGAACACTATATTTATAATCAACTCCAGAAGCAACATTGCTATCTTGGAAACTTGTTCCATTTATATTTTCAAATTTAGTAGATTTGTATTGGAAAAAGTTTTGTTTTGTTTTTTTTGTAACTATATAAGAGACAGCTCTTTGTACTCCATTCCAATTTAAATTAACAACTCCACCTTGAAGAGAAGATTGGCTTATAGTTGGTTTTTCTGGTTTTCCTAAGCTTTCACCCTTTGATGCTGCATAATCAAAATCTCCTTCTAAACCATCTTTGTCAATAGGAATAATTTTATAATAGTATTTTTTCCCATCATCATCTAAATTATCTGTATATTCTGTGCCATTAACAGTTGCAATTTTTTTATATCCAAAAGATTCGTAGCTGCTTTTATGAACTTCATATTGAACAACATCAGGAGTTACAGAAGCTGTCCAAGTTAAGAAGACTTTTCTTGGAATATTTGTTGAAGCCTTTACATATGTTGCTGGTTTTGGAGCTGGTTTTGTTTTTGCTTCTAGGGCATTTGTTGGTGCCGATTCTACATCCTCAAATGTAAATGCTTTTACTCTATATTTATGATTTGTAGCATTACTTAATCCAGTATCAATATATTCAGCTGATAACCTTTGTTTGATATTTGCTAAATAAATCCATTCATTTATTGTTGTATTATATTTTTCAACCCTATAATAACTAACTCTTTGATCAGGATGTGGCTCCCAAATAAGTTTTACTTTTTTTGGAAGATTTGATATAGCTTGAGCAAAAGCAACAGGTTTTATTCTAGGAAGAGTTTCAGCAATATAGGCATCTGTTGTAGCAGATTCGCTACCATCGCTTAATCTTGAAGATATTTGATATGCATATTTTGTTTTTGGCTCTAGATTTTTATCAACATAGTGAGTTGTGTGTCTATTGTCAATTTTCGAAATTAGCTTTAAAGTTGTCTCACCTTTGCTTATTTCAGTTCTATAAAAATTATAACCAACAACTCTTGCATCATCTACTTTTTGCCACTCAAAACCAATTGATGTCATATCGGGAAGTGACTTGATTGATGAGTAGTTTACTGTTGGAACAGATTGGTTTACAATAGGTGAAGTTGGGCTATTTAGTGAAGCTAGTGGATTGCTACAACCACTAGCTAAAATTAGAAAAGTTGTTAATGATGTTGCTTGTATCAATTTTTTCATCTGTAAAATCCTTAGAAAAATTAGTTTTTAAAAAATTGCTCATATCGTCTGGTAAGTTTGCACAAAAGCTCATCTTAATATTTTTTGTAGGATGAGTTAAATATAAAATATAAGCATGTAAAAAAAATCTATTTATTTTATTTAATTCGCCCTTAAATCCATATAAAGCATCACCTAGTATATGCCTATTAATTGAGCTTAGGTGAACTCTTATTTGGTGAGTTCTTCCAGTGAAAAGTTTGCAAGAGATTAATTCAAATTTTTCATTATCGCTTAAAGCTATTTTATAAAAAGCAGATTTTGCATATCTTCCTTGCTCAATAATATCCATTTTTAGCCTATTGTTTGGGTTTCTTGCTATTGGTTTTTCTATAATTTGATTATCTTTTAAAGGTAAATCAATAATTGCAAGATAGTATCTTCCCATGCTTTTATCTTCTAGTTGTTTTGCCAAATTCACATGTGCTTCATTTGTCTTTGCAATCACTATTAAACCACTTGTTCCTTTGTCTAGCCTATGTACAATTCCGTGTCTCTCTTCTCCACTAATAGTTGAAAGAGATATGTTTTTTAGTTTTAACCAATCTGTTAAAGTTGCATCTTTTACACTTGGTGCATCATGAACTGTTAGATTATAGGGTTTGTTTAAAACCAAAATATCTTCATCTTCGTAAACTGTTTCTACTATTTTATCACTTAGTGACTCTTTGATAAAATCAATATTTTTCTTATCATTAGTTTCTACTTTTGGAAAAAAAACCTCAATTTCTTGGTTCTCTTTTAGTTTTAAACCTGTTTTATTGACTATTTTTCCATCGACTTTAACATACTCTTTTTTGATTAATTGTTCAATTTGATTTCTTGATGCTTCAATATTTAAGGCTAAGAATTTATCTAGTCTCTCTATATTTGTTGAAATAAAATTTTTATACATTTTATGATACTCTTTTGCTATGTATTTACTAGATAAAAGAATTATTTCTCACTTTGATTTTCTGTTAATAATATTTGTTTTACCTTTGGTTATATTATCATACCATTTAATTAGTGAAACAAACGAATTACTTGCAAGTAAACAGTTAATGTATTACTCTCTTTCTCTTGTTATTTTTATTATCGTATTTTTTTTACCAATTAGAAGAAGATTAAGAATTATTCCATTTTTATACTGGATAGGAATATTGCTTTTAATTGCTGTTGAGCTTGTTGGAGTCTCTAAATTGGGTGCAAAAAGATGGATTGAAATACCATTTATAAATGCAACAATCCAACCATCAGAGCTAATAAAACCTATATTTATTTTAATGCTTGGATATTTAATCCAACTAAGACAACCGCCTGAAAATGGATATGGTTTGAAAGATTTTCTATATTTTTCATTTTATATTTTATTACCATTTGTTTTAATAGCAAAAGAGCCAGATTTAGGAACAGCTTTGGTTATGCTTCTGCTTGGTTATGGAGTTCTTTTTTTAGTTGGTGTAAACTGGAAAATATGGGCTTCAATTATTATTGTTTTGGGGCTTAGCTCCCCATTTATTTATAATTATGGAATAAAAGATTATCAAAAGAAAAGAATTCATGATTTTATAGTTGCCGAAAAACCAAGTTACCATGTTCAGCAAAGTGTTATTGCTATTGGTTCTGGTGGTTTAACTGGTAAAAATAGTGAAGAGGCAACACAAACTCAATTGAAATTTTTACCTATTTCTACAAGTGATTTTATTTTTGCTTATTTAGTTGAAAGATATGGTTTTCTTGGAGCAATATTTTTAATTGTTATATATTCGCTTTTAATTTTTCATCTTTTATCCATAAACTATTTTTTTAAAGAAGATTATATTGTAAAAGTTTTTGCTTCAGGACTTGGTTTGTTGATATTTTTGAATATGAGTATAAATATTTTGATGGTTATTGGTTTTGCCCCAGTTGTTGGTATTCCTTTGCCACTATTTTCATACGGTGGAAGTTCATTTATAAACTTTATAATAACATTTGCAATTTTAGAAAATCTAATAGCTTTTAGATATATGGATTTATATGGTAAAGATAGAAAGTTATAGAATTTAGTACATTCTATAAAATACTTGAAACTTAATCTTTGTCTTTTCTGTTGGTTTTGGATAATCTTTATATGCTATTTCTATTAACTCTAGAGTATAATCATCCAAAATAGTATATGAAGATGAACTAGTAATTTTTAAATTACTAATATTTCCATTTGGATGGAAGTCAAATTCCACAATATTAACTCCACCAATTCGTAGTTTTTCAGCCAGTCTTGGATAACCCATACGGTTTAAAACTCTTTGAGTAATTACTTGAAAATTATTTAAATTCTTTTCCAAATATGCTTTTTGAACAGATGTAAAATTTTGATACTCTTTGCCATAAAGCTTTTCAAGTTCATTTAGAATTGCCTTATTTACAGGCTCTTTTTGATTTAAAAAATTCTCTAAAGTTTTTTCTTGAATAGTTGTTTTTTTCTCAATTACTTGTTCTGGTAGAAGTTTTTCTTGAAACTCTTTTGCAGTTTTTATAGCCTTTGTATCTTTTTGCATAGGCTTTTTTTCAACTTCTTTTAATGGCTTTTCAATTATTGGTTTTTTTATTTTTTCAAGCTCTTTTATTGGCTTTTCTACTTGTTTTTCTGTTGGTTTTTGTTCTAATTTTGTCTCTTTTGGTTCAATAGATGTTTTTTCTTGCTCTTTTATCTCTTTTAATTTTACAAATTTAATATCAGTTTTTTCTATCTCTTTTGGCTCTTCATTGTGAGATTTTTCTTCTGTTTTGTAGTTAAATAAAAATAAAATATGTATTAACAGTGAAATTAAAAAGGCTAGATATAGTTTTTTCATTGGGCGAATTATAGTAAAAATTTTATTGAATTTGGTTAAAATTTTATTAAAGTACTTTTTGTACAATTTTAATAACAAAAAGGGAGTAGAAAATGGGAGTTTTTAATGAAAAAAGAAGCTTAAACTTAAGAGTTTGGCACTGGTTAAATGCAATCGCAATTATTGGTTTAATGTTTACATATATTTTTAGAAAAACTTGGTTTGATAAAAAGGATAATGCTTTGCTTATTCAAAATAAACTAAGCGAATTTGGTCTATCTCTTACAGATGAAAATGCTGTAATTGTTGCAAAACTTTTAAGAGAACAGATGTGGAACTGGCACTATATTTTTGGATTTATTCTAGTTGTTTTACTTGCTTTTAGATTTTTTGCATTTTTAAGTAGAAGTGAAACTTGCCCTTTAACAAAGATAAAAGAGAGCAAAAATATTCACCAAAAAGGTGCAAGAGTTATGCATTTGCTATTTTATATAGTTACTTTTCTTATTTGCCTAACAGGAGTTTTGTTGTATTTTAAAGATGATTTAAACATAGCCAAAAGCTTTGTAGGCTTTATGAAAGATATGCATAAACTATCTTTTTGGTTCTATCTATTTTTTATCTCTTCTCATATCTTTGGAGTTATAAAAGCTGAAACTACAACAGACAAAGGAATAATTAGTGAGATGTTTAATGGTGGAAAATAGTAAATAATTTTAATAAACTATTGCTTATAAACTTTATAGTAGAATATTTACAAAATTTTCAAAAAATCAATATTAGGAAAAATAATGTTTAAGAAATCTATTAAAGCTTACGAAAAAGCTTGTGAAGTAATTCCAGGTGGAGTTGACTCACCCGTTCGAGCATTTAAAAGTGTAGGAGGAACTCCACCATTTATAGAAAAAGGAAAAGGTGCATATATTTACGATATTGACGGAAACAGATATGTTGATTTTGTACAAAGTTGGGGACCACTTATTTTTGGACATTGTGATAAAGATATTGAAAAAGCTGTTATAAAAACTGCTAAAAAAGGTCTTAGTTTTGGAGCCCCAACAAATCTTGAGACAAAACTGGCAAATGAAATTGTAAAAATGTACGATAATATAGATAAAGTAAGATTTGTAAGCTCTGGAACAGAAGCTACTATGAGTGCAATTAGATTGGCAAGGGGAGTTACAAATAAAAACGATATTATAAAATTTGAGGGTTGTTATCACGGACATAGTGACTCACTACTAGTACAAGCAGGTTCAGGAATGGCAACTTTTGGAAGTCCAAGTAGCCCTGGAGTTCCAGCTGATTTGACAAAACACACTTTGGTTTGTGAGTACAACAACATAGAGCAACTTGAAAAATGTTTTGGTGAAAGCTCTGATATAGCTTGTATAATTATTGAGCCAATAGCTGGAAATATGGGATTAGTTCCTGCTACAAATGAGTTTTTACAAAAGTGTAGAGAGCTTTGCGACAAACACGGAGCTTTGCTTATTTTTGATGAAGTTATGAGTGGATTTAGAGCCTCTTTAAAAGGTGCTAGTGGAATTTTAGATGTAAAAGCTGATATTCTTACTTTTGGAAAAGTAATAGGTGCTGGAATGCCAGTAGGTGCTTTTGCTGCAAATAAAGAGATTATGAGCAATCTTTCACCTGAAGGAAAGATTTATCAAGCTGGAACTTTAAGTGGAAATCCAGTTGCCATGGCAGCAGGACTTGAAAGCCTTAAAAAATTAAAAGCAAATCCAAAAATATATGATGATTTAAATAAAAAAGCTTTAAAACTTGTAAATGGTCTAAAAGATGTTGCAAGTAAACACGGTATTGCTCTTCAAGTAAATACAAGAGGAAGTATGTTTGGATTTTTCTTTTGTGAAGATGAGCCAAAAAACTTTAAGGAAGTAGGAAAGTGCAACTTTGAAAGATTTTCAAAGTTTCATAACCAGATGTTAAAAAAAGGTTTCTATTTTGCTTGTAGCCAATATGAAGCAGGATTTATCTGTACAAAAATCACAAATAAGATGATAGAAAACTGCATAAAAGCAGCCAATGAAGTAATGAAAGATTTAAAATAAGGGTTTATATGGAAAATTTTAAAAATGTAGAGCTTGTAGCAAAAGCAAATGTATATTTTGATGGAAATGTTACAAGTAGAAGTTTTATTACAAGTAGTAATGAGAGAAAAACTCTAGGAGTTATGCTAAAAGGTGAGTATGTTTTTAGCACAAATGAAGCTGAAATAATGGAGATTTTAGCTGGAAGTGCAAAGGTTAAAATAGCCAATGAAACAAGTTTCAAAGAGTACAAAGAGGGCGATAGCTTCAATGTTCCTGCCAACTCTAGTTTTATTATAAATGTTGAGACAATTTGTGACTATTGTTGTAGTTTTTTAAAGTAGTAAATATGCAAAATGATTTAAAAAATACGAAAGAAGACAAAAGCCTAGAAAATAGTAGTAGTAAGCCAAAACATAGGGATAAAATAGAGGCTCTTGATAGCTTATCTGTTGGGATTTCTATGGTTGCTGCTATTGTTATTGGTGTTGGAATTGGACTTGGATTAAAACATCTCACAGGTCAAACTTGGACACTTTTTTTAGGAATTTTTTGGGGAATTGCAGCAGCTGGGGTAAATGTATATAGAGCATATAAAAGAGCCCAAAAAGTTTATGAAGGTATGGAAAACGATCCACGATATGCCCATAGAGCAAAATATGGCGATAAATCTTTAGATGATGAAGATAAATAACCAAATCTTAAGCTTTGCAAAGGTTTTTATTGTTTTAAATCTTTGCCTTAGCTTATATGCTTTGTTTTTTCAAAACCAAACTTGGCTTTTAAATCTTCAAGTTGCATTTTTCTCTTCACTTTTTGTAACTCTTGCTTCATTTTTATCTTATAAAAAAAATATTGAAAACAGATTAAGTAATCTTGATGAAAATAGCAAAGATTTAAGTGAACAAAGAGATAAAATCGATGAAATAGATGATCCTTTTGATTTATATAGTGAGTACGAAGAGATACCTGAAAACGAATTAACAGCAGAAAAGATAAAAGAGATTATCAATGATGAGAGAAAAAAAGTAAAGCAAAATAGCTTTAAAAATACTATTTTTAGTGCAACAGGTTTTGTATCTATTTATAGAATTTTAGGATATGGATTTTTAATCTTTGGATTTTTTGCACTAAATAATAACAAAATTCTTATTCCACTTGCTTTTATAATTGGTCTTAGTATTGTACCAATTGGAGTTTTATTTACAAAGATATTCTTAAAAAATGATTAGGGAGAAATATATTTAAATGGAAGCTAGACAAATAAGTATTGATGAGTTTTTATCATCAAGTAAAACTAGATTTATAATTCCAGTTTATCAAAGAAATTATGATTGGAAAGAGAAAAACTGTTTTCAATTATTTAATGATATAAGAAGTGCTTCAATAGATGAAAGAATAAAAAGTCATTTAATGGGTTCTGTTGTTTATGTATCAAATAGTGATACAGACTCAATTGATTTAAAAGAGTATGTGATTATTGATGGGCAACAAAGACTTACTACTGTAACTCTTTTTCTAAAAGCACTGCATGATTTAGTAGAGGACTTAGATTTGCAAGAGGAAATCTTAGAGAGTTATTTAATAAATAAAAGATTAGATGAAAAAAATAAAATCAAATTAAAACCTATTAAAAAAGATGATGAAACTTTTATAAAGCTACTCAAAAATGATTTTGACACCATAGATAAAGAGTCAAATATTTATAAAAATTATATTTTTTTTAAAGAAAAAATATTGGCTGTTGATG
>CAYQFC010000011.1:0-15805 GCA_964416585.1 uncultured Aliarcobacter sp. | reverse complement strand
AGCCATAAATGAGATCAATACCCATTTTGTATCTGTTTTATCCTGCATAATACTTTTTTTGTGGATGCTATAAAGAAGTTTAAAACTTAAAATCTGAGCAAATAAAAGTAAAACTTGAAATAAAATAACAATATTATCAAAAAATATTATTGATACAAAAACTCCTAAACTACCTATAAAATATAGAAAAAATTGTTTCATATATAAATCTACTTCAATCTCTGCTTGCATTAAAAATTTTGGAAAAACAACAAATAAAAATCCAAGAAAAAATTGAATAAATACAACAAAAATTAAGCTATATGCATGATAAGTTAAAACAGAGTGGTGAATAGTTAAAATATTTGAGTAAGTAACAAAAAACAGTATCATAAATAGTGCAAAAAACAAAACTCCATTTGTAAAAAATGGTTGATGTGGCTGGGAAGAAAACTTTTTATACCAAGCATTCATATAAAATCTCCTAAAATTATTTTAGAAGATTTTATCTTTTTTTATCTAATTTTATATTGACTTTAAGCAATAAGCCATAAAATCAACCATTCTTACTTTAAATTTCTCTTTTGATTTGCTATTTATCAAGCTTATCATACTCTTCACAAGCTTTTTCATTTTTTAATATACAAGCTTGATTAAAATAGTTTTTTGCTTGATTTTTATTTACTGCAAAAAATTTACCATCCAAATAAGCTATTGCCAGATTATAACAAGCATTAGAGTGTCCAAAATCACAAGCTTTTTGATATAAATTTACAGCTTTTAAAGGTGAAAGCTCAACTCCATCTTCATTGTAATATTTTAAAGCTAGATTATAACAAGCCTTTGCATGGTCTAAATTACAAGCTTTTGTAAGAAAATCAACATTTGAAAAATTATCTTTTTCTTCTTCATAAATATTTGCTAAATTAAAACAAGCACTAGAGTTGCCTTCGTTACAAGCTTTGCTATATAAATCAATAGCTTTTGTTAGATTTTTTTCTATACCTAAGCCTTTTTCACTCATAACTGCCAAATTAAAACAAGCTTGTTCGTGACCTTCTGTACAAGCTTTATCAAATAGTTCGTAAGCTTTTGGATAGTTTTTTGAAATATGTTCACCCTTAAAATACATAAGACCTAGATTATAACAACCAGCAAAAGCACCTTTTTCACAACTATTTTTAAAAATATTTGCAGCTTCTAATACATTTCCTTTTTCCAGTTCATTATAACCATCCTGAACCAATGTGGCATTTAATGCTGAAAAACCAAAGAGTAAAAACACAAGAATTTTAAATATTTTTTGCATAACTGTCCTTTTTTGAAATTTAAACAATATTACAATTAAAAGATTAATAAGAGATAAAAAAGATTTTAGACAAGAGTTATCTTGTCTAAAGTTTAATTAATGACAGCTTCCACAACAAGCAGTTGAACTAGCTTCTGTAACTGCTGCTAAAACCGCATCATAATTTGGCTCATCTGTAATTTCAGGAACAATCTCTTTATAAGTAATTTTTCCAGATGGGTTTACAATAAACACAGCTCTTGCTGTTAATCCAGCAAGTGGTCCATTTGCTTGTAAAACACCATATGATTTTGCAAAAGCTTTCGCTCTGTAATCTGATGCTACTAAAATATTGTTTGCATCTTCAGCTATACAAAATCTTTTCATTGCAAAAGGCAAATCCATAGATACTATAATTACTTCAACATGTTCTAATTTTGCTGCTTCATCGTTAAATCTTTTTGCCTCTTTAGCACAAACACCTGTATCAAGCGATGGAACTGCTAAAATAATTTGAGCTTTCCCTTTTTGTCCACCAATTTGAATATCACTTAAATCTTTTGCAACTGCTGTTACAACTGGTGCTAAATCACCAACATTCAACTCAGTTCCACTTAAATTTACATCTACTTCACCATGAAATTTTACTGTTGCCATAATAATACTCCTTAAAAATTTAAAATATTTATAATTATATTAATTTAGGATAAAATTTGTCTTAATTTAATATAGAAATTTTATCTTCACTTAAAATAATTTTTTTATCTTCAATTAGCTTTGTTAATGTAGCTTTATATGCTTTTTTGCTCATAGCAAAAACTCTTTTTATATCTTCTACATCGCTTTTATATGTAAAATTTATAGCTCCTCCATTTTTTTCCAAAATATCTAAGATTTTATTTGTATCAACTTTTTGACCAATTTTTTGAAGACTAATATCAAGTTTGCTATCTTCTCTTAAATTTTTAATGTAGGCTCTTTTTCTATCTCCAATTTTTACATTTTCAAATATTTCAGAGTGAAAAATCATTCCTTCATAAAGATTATTTACAATTACTTTATACCCAAGTGGAGTTTTAGAATATAGCAAAATCTCTACTTCATCACCCTGTTTTAAACCTTTTGGTTCATTTTTTAAACTATATTTTTCACTTGCAATTAATCTATTTGTTCTTTCATCAAACTGCATTTGAAGAACTTTATAGCTTCCAACTTCAAAACTTCCTTTTTGTCTATTTTTAGGAACTAGCAAATCTTTTGCCAAACCAATATCAACAAAATATCCAAATTTTGCACTATCAACTATCTTCAAACTTGCAAATTCATTTAGATATAAATAAGGCTTAATTGTTGTTGCAACAAGCCTATCTTCACTATCTGTGTAGATAAAAACATCTACTAAGCTATCAATAGTCATCTCTTTTTTTACATATATATTTGGTAATAAAACCTCAGTTTCATCTCCACTTATTAGATAAATTCCCGGTTGGCTTACTCTATTTACTTTTAAAGTATTTACAACACCTTGTTCTATAATTTTGTTTATTTTTTTCATTTGGTATTTCCGTCTTTTTTACTATTTCTTTAAAATCTTCACAATTGCCAAAGCAACAACACTAATCATAATAATACTAGCTCCTGAGCTAATATCATACAAATATGAGACAAAAAGTCCACACAATGTAAATATTGTAGCTAAAATTGAGCTAATTATCATCATACTTGATAATTTTTTTGAAAAAGCTTCAGCTATAAATGTAGGAATTGTAAGAAGTGCAATTACAAGTATCAATCCAACAGCTTTTATGGCAGCAACAACACATAAAGCTGATAATATCAAAATCAAAGTATAGAAAAACTTTACATTTATTCCTCTAAGTCCTGCAAATTCGCTATCATATGAAACTGCTAAAATCTCTTTGTAAAAAAAAATTACAACAGATAAAATAAAAGCATCAAGCAAGACCATATATAACAAATCTTCACCTGAAACAGCAATAATGCTTCCAAATAAATAGCTCATCAAATCAACATTATAGCCTGAACTTAAATCAATTAACACTATTCCAATAGCCATTCCACTTGCCCACATCATTCCAATTATTGCATCTATTCTACTTTTATTTTTTAAAGTTATAAAAGCAATTAAAACAGCTGTTAATAAAGCAAATATTGTAGCTCCAAAAAGTATTGGAATACCTAAAAATATAGCAAGTCCAATTCCACCGTAAGCACTGTGTGCTATTCCACCTGTTAGAAAAGTAATTTTATTTACTACAACCAAAGAACCTATAATTCCAGCTGCAATAGAGATTAAAACACCTGCAATTATTGCATTTTGTATAAAATCATATTGTAATATTTCCATCTATTTTCCTAATGTTCGTGATTACAACAAATTTGTGTTTTTCCAAGAGCTGAAAGAAGTTCAACTTCACACAAATGATCATCATTTAAAGTAACATTTTTTTGAATATCTTTTAAACTATGATAAACCAAAGTTCTATTTACATGAGCTACATCTTTTGCATAATTTAAAAGAATTGATAAATCATGACTTACAACTACAATTGAAATAATTTTATTAAGCTCTTTTAGTAACTCATAAATATCTTGCTGACCTTTTACATCAATACTAGCAGTTGGTTCATCAAGTACCAAAATTTTTGGGTTTGAACATAAAGCTCTTGCTATAAATACTCTTTGTCGCTGACCACCACTTAAATCACCAATTTTTTGATTTGCAAACTCTTGCATACCAACTTGTTTTAAAGAGTCTAAAGCACAAGCAATATCCTCTTTTGCATAAGAAAAAAGCTTTCTTTTTCTTTTTATATGCCCCATCAATACAACTTCTAAAGCAGTTATTGGAAAATCTATATTTAAATTTGTATTTTGTGGCACATAACCTATTTCACTATTTTTTATATTTTTTATTAATTTTCCATTTTGAATAGGAAGAAGACCTAATATTAATTTTAGAAGTGTTGATTTTCCACCACCATTTGGTCCAATAATAGCCAAAAAATCATCACTTTTAATTGTAAGATTAACATTTTCTAAAGCTTTTGTGTTTGAATAAGAGAACGATAAGTTTTCTACTTTTATAAATTCCAAAAATATACCTTTATTTGCAACTAGGTTGCAATAGTACCAAATATTTTATTAAATATTTAATAAAATAGTAAATTCAGCACCTTTGTACTTTTGTTTATTGTACTCAAACTCAACATTTCTCACACTAATCTCGCCATTTAATTGAAAAATAATCTCTTGAGTCATATAAAGTCCAATTCCTGTACCTTCATCTTTTTCTTTTGTTGTAAAATATGGATTAAATACTTTAGAAAGGTTCTCTTTTTTTATTCCACCAGCATTATCTTTGATTCTAATTTGGACAAAATCATGCTTTTTTGCAACATCAATAAAGATATATTTTTCATAATTTTTAGATACTAATTCATATCTTGCATTGTTTAATATATTTATCAAAGCTTGTATTAGCTCGTTTTCATAAGATTCTATCTCAATATTTGCTATATTTTTTACAATAAATATATCTTTTGTATTTAGCTGAACAGAGATTAAATCTGTTGTCTTTGATATTGCACTTGATATTAGAAACTTTTTTTTCTCCTTATTTGGATTAAAAAAGTTTCTAAAATCATCTATTGTTTGAGATAAATAAGAAGCAGCACTGTTTATCTTTTTTGAGCCGTCTACAAAAAATTCATCACTTAAAGCACCCATCTCTTTTTGAATTAACATTCCACTTGCAGTTGCTGTAATAACAGAAAGTGGTTGTCTCCATTGATGAGCAATATTTCCAATCATTTCACCCATTGTTGCCATCTTTGACTGCTGGAAAAGTAAGGCTTGTCTGCGTCCTAACTCAGCCTTATAATCCATAAATTTTTTCTCAATAATTCTTACAATATAGTGAGAAACAATTAACAAAACGGCTATAAAAATTAGAGTAAAAATCAATATCTCAGAAATATTCTTTGTAAAATCACTATCAAGCTTCTTTTTTACATCAATTATTTCAAAATCAACATCATCTTCATAAAAAGATGAACCAATTATCCAATTCCAAGCTGATATTGCTTTTACATAATTGATTTTTTTAACTCTATAGTCTATATTTGAAGTTTTTGGTGTTTCAATATATGTGTAGAAATTATTTTCAACTGAATTTGCACTTTTTAGCATTTCTTGAAGATTATTTTTTATAAATAAATTCTCTTCTTCTTTTTTTATATCATATTCTGGCTCTTTACTAATACAAACTCCATCGTTTGAAATAATAAAAACATTTCCATTTCTACCAAATTTAATACTATTTACATAATCAATAACCTTTTTTTGTACACTTAAAGTATACTCATCATAATACTCTCCAGTACCAATTGCAAGGTTTAGAGGCTGAAAATATTTATAAAATGCTATCTTTCTTGAAGATTGATTTGTTACTGGATTTTTCCAATAATACTCATCAAATCTCTCTGTTTTATTTTTTATTGTTTCAACAATAGTTTTTACAAAAGTGTATCCCTTATCATCTTTGTGTTCAAAATAGTTTTTATTCTCATTTGCCTTATCAAGCGGTAAAAGAAGCTTATTTCCAAACTCATCATCTAAATAAAAATACCCTCTTCCACCATTGTATCTTATCTTATCGAGTGCGACTTTTATAAGCTCCAAAATTTCCTGATTTGATTTTTTGTTTTTATATGTTTCATAAATATTTGTAGCAATTGCATGAGCTTCATAAGCTCTACTTTTTATAGAGTTTTTCAACTCTGTTTCTGAGTTTTCTTGTATATATTTTATATAAGAATAAGCCCTATTTACTTCATCCTTTATTAAATTCTCATTTTGTAAATAGTATTTTTTTTCCAAATCTTTTTTTGCATTTAAAAATACTCTTTTATTTTCAAGATACAAAAAAATTATCAAAATAGATGCTAAAAGTACTATTAAAACAACTGGTGCATATCTGATAATTCTTAAAAACTGTTGCTCTTTGTCTTGGTTCATTTTATTAAATCTCTCACAATTTATTAATTTAGTATAGATTATATACTATTTTTACTTTATTAATTACTTTAGTTTAATAAGTTATAATTATTTTTTAAAACTATTTATTAAGGAAAAATAATATGTCAAAAATTGGAATACTAGTAGCTAGTTCAAATAATAATTTAAAATTATCATTAAAATTTCAAGAATTAGCAAAAGAGTTAAATATTGATACAGAAATCATAAATCTTGTTGATTATAATCTTCCACTTTATAGTACAAACGAGGAAGAAAAAAATGGAATACCAGAGAGTGTTCTTGATTTAGCAACAAAAATTATGGATCTAAAGGCTTTTATTGTTGTGGCTCCTGAATACAACGGAGTAATGCCACCTGTTTTAAACAATGCAATGGCTTGGACTTCAAGAGCAACAAAAAACTGGAGAGATGCATTTAATGATAAAGATGTAGCACTAGCAACTCATAGTGGTGGAGGTGGTCAAAAAGGACTTCAAGCCATGAGAATTATGTTTCAACATTTAGGTGCAAATATTTTAGCTAGAGAAATTTTAACAACTTACGAAAAAGCACTAAATGAAGATTCTGCAAAAAGTGTTTTAACAAAACTTTCAAAATTAGCAAACTCTTAAAATTTACAAAAGCCAGAAAAATTATTTTTTTAGCTTTTTATTATAATTCTATATTGTTGCACTTGGCTCATGAATATAAAAGCCTTGTGCAAAATCTATTCCAACCAAAGTTGCTTTATCCAAAATCTCTTTTTGTGATACAAATTCTGCAATTGTTTTTATATTTTGAAGCTTAGCAAACTGTAAAATTGTTGTTACAATATTGCAATGGTCGGTATCAACAGTAAAATCTTTTATTAAAGAGCCATCTATTTTTATATAATCTGCTTTTAATTTAATCAAATATGAAAAGTTTGAATAACCACTTCCAAAATCATCTATTGCAATTTTACAGCCAAAACTTCTTACTTTTTCTATAAACTCATTTATCTCATCAAAATTATCTATCTCTTCGCTCTCAACAATTTCAAAAACAACTTTTGAACCATTTTTGTAACTATTTAACTTATCAACAATATAATCTCTCATAGACTTATTTGAAATATCTTCAAGAGTTAGATTTATGCTAAATTCAAACTCTTTATCTTTGAAATATTCAAAAGATTTCTCTATTACTCTTTTTGTAATACTCAAATATTGTCTTGATTTTTTAGCAATATCTAAAAAATAGTATGGAGAATAAACTTTATCATCTTCAATTAATCTAACCAAACACTCATATTTTTCTATTTTTTGTGTTTTTGTATTAAAAATTGCTTGATAGTATGGAACTATCCTATCTTCTTCTAGAGCTTTTTTGATTTTTACAGTCCAAGTTCTATTGTTATCATAAAACTCTTCAAGCTTTAAATCTTTACTATAAACTCTTATATCTTTATGAGTTTTTGAATATTTTTTTATTAAATTTGCTGTTTCTAATAAGTTATTTTTATCTTCAAATGAGAAAATATGAGTAAAATCAACAAATATATCTTTATCTTTTAGCTTAATTGGAGTTGATACAACTTTTTTTATAATATCTTTTACATTCTGTAAAAACTCCTCTTTTATTTCAAGATTAGATACTATTGCAAATTCATCAGAGTGAACTCTATAAACAAAATAGTTTGAATAGTTTTTCAATTCTTCTTCTAATCTTTTTGCTATGATTTCTAGTAATTTATCACCTTTTTTATTTGAATATAAATCATTTATTGAGCTAAAATCAATTATGTTCAAGAGTGAAATAAAAGGCGATTCAAATTTTGAAATATCTTCCAAAAGCTTATATCTATTTCCTATTTTTGTAACAATATCTTCTCTTAATGTCTTTTCGATTTTTTCTGTTTTTAAAACTAAATCAGTAATCTCATGCCTAAAAGATATGTACTCCAAAATATCTCCATTTTGATTAAAGATAGGAGATATTATATTATCAACAAAATAGCTTGTACCATCTTTTTTTCTATTCTGTATAAAGCCTTTCCACGGTTTTTTAGATTTTATAGTACTCCAAAGTTCTGTGAACTTCTCTTTGTTGTTTTCACCTTTTAAAAGACTATGTGGTTTTCCAATTACTTCATCTTTTGAATATTGAGAAACTTCTAAAAATTTATCATTTACATAAGTAATATTACCTTTTAAATCACCTTTAGATACAATATTTGTCTCTTCTGCTGCCTTATAATATTGCTTTAAAATATAATTTTCTGTTTCTAAATATTTTACTCTATCTTTTAATTTTTTATCAAACAAATTTAAATCCTATAAAAATTATTTATATTAATTATAGCCAAAAAAATTATCTAAAACTAAAAAATAATATTTTTTTGCTAAAATAATATAAAAAGGAGTTGCTTTGGATATTACAAATATTAGAGGAAAATATACTACAAAAGATTTCGACATAAAAGATTTAGACAAAAATCCTTTTAAACAATTTGAAATATGGTTTAATGATGCAATAAATGAAAATCTTCCAGAACCAAATGCATTTTCACTAGCAACAACTGGACTTGATATGATGCCAAGCTTACGAACCGTACTTTTAAAATATTTTAGTGAAAAAGGTTTTGTATTTTTTACAAATTATGATAGTAAAAAAGCAAAACAGCTAGAAGAGAATCAAAAAGCTGCTGCACTTTTTACTTGGCTTCCACTGGAAAGACAGATAAAAATAGAGGCAAATGTAGAAAAAATATCAAAAGCTGAATCTTTGAAATATTTTTTAAGTCGCCCAAAAGGGAGCCAACTTGGGGCTTGGGTTTCAAGACAAAGTGAAGTTATAAGCTCAAGAGCTTTACTGGAGCAAAAATTTAATGAGATGAAAAACAAGTTTCTAAATAAAGAGATTCCTTTTCCATCTTTTTGGGGTGGATATATAATAAAACCAATTCGTATAGAGTTTTGGCAAGGTGGAGAAGATAGACTCCATGACAGATTTTTATATGAACGTCAAGAAGATAATTCTTGGGAGATTAAAAGATTAGCTCCCTAATCTTCTAATCTTCAAAAAGTTCTATTGAATTTTTTCCTTGTTTTTTTGCTTCATACATAGCTGTATCAGCTTGTTTTATCAAATCTTTTACACTTACACTATCATCGTTAAATAGTGTTATTCCAATACTTGGAGTTGATACATTTATATGACCTTCTATCTCTTTTATACTATTTAATGCATCTTTTATTTTTGTAGCCAGATAGATTATATTTCTTCTTGCATCCTCTTTTGTAGAACCTAAATTATCAAGTAAAACTACAAATTCATCTCCACCAACTCTAGAAACTGTATCCTCTTCTCTAATACACTCTTTCATCTTTTTAGCTGCATTTATAAGTAAAATATCACCAATATCATGCCCTAAAGTATCATTTACTACTTTAAAATTATCTAAATCAATAAATATAAGTCCTGCAATTATCTTATGTCTTGAAACTTTTCTTATTGCTTGTTCTATTCTATCAGTCAATAAAAGTCTATTTGGAAGACCTGTTAAGCTATCGTGTGTTGCTTGATACTCTAAAACTTTCTCTTTATCTTTTATTTTTCCAATATCAAAGTATTGTCCTAAATAGTGAGTAGCTTTTCCATCTTTGTTTTTTATAGCATTAATTGTAGCTTTTAGTGGAATTATCTCATCATTTGCTTTCTTATTATAAAGCTCCCCACTCCAAAAACCATTTATTCTCATACTATTCCACATATCTTCAATAAATTTGAAATCTTGATGTGGTGTTTTAAAGATTCTTGGATTTTGACCCAAAAGCTCCTCTTTTGCATATCCCATAATAGAACAAAATGCTTGATTTACTCTTACAATAATACCTTTTGTATCTGTAATTAGCATAGGTTCAGCAACATCAAAAGAGTAAGAAGATAGTCTTAAATCATCCTCTTGAACGACTCTTAACTCTTCATATTTTATCTTTTCTAAGCAGTGAGAAATATCATTTACAAGCTTATCAAATAAAAGCTCAACCTCTTTATCAAAAAAGCCTATTTTTGTAGAGTAAATTATCATAACCGCAACAACTTTATCAAATTTTTTTACAGGAAAAGTTGCCATAGAATTTATATTTAAATCATTTGATTTACTATAAAATACAGATAAATTTTTATCATCAAAACTATTTATAACAATATTTGATTGCCATTTTACAGTTTTTGATACAAGGTTTTCGTGAGAAATATCTTTGTAATTAGTTGCTTGAGATAAGATTGTATCTTTAAAACTTCCCTCTTGAGCAAAAATTTGTTTATCTTCCACATCATAAAAAAATGCAAATTTTAAGTCTTCATTTTGAGATAAGATTTCACAAATATTTGGATACAAAGACTCTTTGTCATATGTTTTTGTAAGGAATTTATTTGTTTTACTCAAAATTTCATAAATCTCTTTATATCTTTTAATTTTCAAATAACTATCTTGCTCTTTTGTGACAATTGCCCTTAAAACAAAAAATAAAGAAGACATAGTAATCAATAAAATAATAAAAAATAAAATAGAGATATTTTTATCTTTTATAATCTCATGCTTTGCACTATGTGTCTCTTTTTCCACAGCTTCATTTAGAGTACTAATTAGCTCTTTTAGATATTTTGTATTTTCATCAAAAGTCAAAAACTCTATGATTTTACTCATATCAAGATTTGAACTACTTGCATATTTAAAGTGTTTTGAGAAGAAAATTGATGATAAAATATCTCTTTTTGTAGAGTTATATGCTTCATAGATATTTGATAATTCAATAGTTTCATTATCTATACCATTTCTTATCTCTTTTACTCTATTTAAATTATAATCAAGAGTTTCAACTTTTTGATTTAAATTTAATATATTTATAGTTTCCATCAAATTTTTATAAGCTTCTTCGCTATCTTTATACTCTTTTTTTAAATTTAACTCACTATTTTTATTTATAAAATATTTAATTACAATATTTTCTTCTTTATCCAAAGCAAATATCAACTCTTTTATATTTTTTATAAATACAGCATTATCTTCTAAAATTTGAATCTCTTTAACTGCTTCATTTTTTTGATATACCAAAAATGCACCATAAAGCAGTATCAGAACAACAGGAAGAGTAAATATAGAGATTAACTTGAAAAAAAGTCTATTTTTAAACAAAAGTCACCTTTTTGTTATTTTTTACACATAATACAATATTTTGGTTAATAGTGTAGTTATTTTTCATAAAAATTATATATTTTTCCTTTAATTTTTATCTTATTTTCACAATTTCTTATACTTTTTAAAGCCTCTTTTTGAAGCACAACATAAGAGCAAAAATCCAAAATATCAATCCTTCCAACATCATCTTTTAAAAGACCAAGTCCAGCTGTTAAGCTTCCTAAAATATCCATTTTTCTTATTTTATGTTTTTTTCCACCGTTTATAAAAATAGCTCTTAAGCCTAAATCTATATTGAAATTATTGTTATTTTTTACTGTTTCAATACTTTTAAACTCAATATCACTAAACAGCTCTTTGAACTCATAGGCTCTATTTTCTTCATCGTTTGTATAAAAACTAATAGCAACTCCACCTTTTCCAGCTCTTGCTGTTCTTCCAATTCTGTGGGTATGTATCTTTGAATTTAAAGCCAAATCATAATTTATAACCAACTCAACATCATCAATATCAAGTCCCCTACTTGCAACATCTGAAGCTATTAAAATAGGATATGTTTGATTTGAAAATAGTATTAAAGTTTCATCTCTTTGCTTTTGTTCTAAATCGCTATGCATAGTTAAAACATCCAAACCATTTTCATATAAAATATCAGATAAAGAGTCACAAGTTATTTTTTGATTACAAAAAATAATTGTTGATTTTGCTTCAAAATTTTTGATTATTTTTTCTATATATTGTGCTTTGTTTTGATTTTCTAAATTATAAAACTCTTGTTTTATGCTATTTCTTTCTTCATTTTCAATCTCTATAAATTTTGGATTTTTTAAGATATTTGAAGATAAAAGCTTTATATCTTCACTATATGTTGCTGAAAAAAGCATAGTTTGTCTATTTTTTGGTAGGAAATTTGTAAGCTTTTCTATATCATCAAAAAATCCCATATCAAGCATTTTATCTGCTTCATCCAAAACAAAACTTTTTACAAAATCTAAATTTAAACTTTTTTCATCAAGATGTTTTAAAACTCTTCCAGGAGTTCCCACAATAATATGTGCTTGATGAGAAAGAGAAGCAATTTGCGGTTTAAAAGGCACTCCTCCACAAAGTGTTAATATTTTTACATTATGTATATGTTTAAAAAATTGTCTTAAATTTTGTGCGATTTGATTTGCTAACTCTCTTGTTGGAGCCAAAATCAAAGATTGTATTTTGAAACTTTTTACATCAAGTTTTTCAACAATAGGCAAAGAAAAAGCTAGAGTTTTTCCACTTCCTGTTTTTGCTCTTGCTATTAAATCACGACCTTCAAGGCTAAAACTATAACTCTTTTTTTGAATTTGTGTAAGATTTTCAAAACCTAAATTTTTAAGATTTTGTTTAAATCCTTCACTAATATTTATCTCATCAAATTTCACTATTATTTACCTTTTTTCTTTTTTTATTAAAACTAGAAATAAGCATAAAGATAATTACAAAAACAATAACCAAGCCCAAATATTGGAATTTATCTACTATACTCATCAAAAACTCACCAGCAACAAAACTCAAATACCCAATAACACAAGCCCATAAAAAAGATGCAATTATATTTAAAATAGCAAATTTATAAGGATTATATTCTGAAACTCCCATAACAAGCGGTATTAAAGTCTTAACTCCATAAATATATTTTTGAATAAATACTATTAAAATTCCATATTTTTTAAGCAATACTTTAACCAAAGCTATCTTTTTTTTATGATTTTTCATCATATCTTCAACATAAGCTTTGTTGTATTTTCCCATATAAAATAGAAACTGGCTACCAATAAAATTTGAAGTTCCAGCAACTGCTACACAAATATAAATATTTAAATCTCCAGCATACGAAAAAGCTCCAGCAATAGCAAGAGCCAAAAATCCTCCACCAAATGAGTATAAAAAAAGAGCCAAATAGCCCCAATCAGTAATAAACTGTTCCATATTTTTCCTAATTTTTCAATAATCTTTTATTTTATCCAAATTGCTATAAAAATATTATTTTTAATTTATACAAGCATTTTACCTCTTTTTTTATATAATTTTAAAATTTATTAAAAAGGTAAAATAGATGAAAAAACAGATTATTATTTCAACTCTTTTGGTTTCAACTCTTAGTTTTGGATTTGATTTAAAAAATATTACATCAGAACTTACAAAAAATATCCCAAATTCCAATCAAAGTAGTAGCCAAAACCAAAATTTAGACAATTCAACAATTTCAAATGGCTTAAAAGAGGCTCTAAAACAAGGTGTAAACTATGCTACTTCTAGCTTAGGAGCTGAAAATGGTTATTTAAATAATAAAAATGCAAAAATACCACTTCCTCAAAATCTAGCAAACATAGAAGGTCTTATTAGAAAATCAGGCGGAGATAAGATGGCAGATGATTTAATAAACTCAATGAATAAAGCAGCCTCAAAAGCAGCTCCTAAAACTGCTCAGATTTTTATGAATAGCATTTCAAAAATGAGTTTAAATGATGCACAAACCATATTAAACGGAAAGAATAATTCAGCAACTGAATATTTCAAAAAATCTAGTTCTTCTGAATTAAAAGCTATGATAAAGCCAATTGTGCAAGAGAGTATGAAGGAGAATAATGTTGCACAATATTATGATTTAGCAAATAATTTCTTTCAAAGTAGCACAAAATCGATTCAAGGAAATCCACTTTTATCAAATCTTGCAAAAACTGCTGGATTAAGTACAGATTCAAATGAGAGCTTAGATGATTATATAACTTCAAAAGCTATGGATGGGCTTTTTTCTATGATTGCACAAAAAGAGGCAAATATTAGAGAAAATCCACTTGAACAAACAAGCTCTATTTTAAAACAAGTTTTTGGAAAATAGTGCAATAAATTAATTACTATTTTTAAATTTTTATTTTAATTAAGTTATATATATTATAATTGTTGACTTAAATCATAGAGTATTTTTTATTATTTTAATATTATTTACTTTAATTTTTTTTAGGAAATAGATTGAATAAAAATTTAACTAATATATTTTATCAAAGCTTTTTGCACTCTAATGAAGCTATGATTTTATTTTCTCACAAGGAATTCATAGCTTGTAATTATGAGTTAGCAAAAATATTGGAATTGGACTCAATTGATGATTTTAAAAATATAAATCCTTTTGAGATAATTCCTCCACTTCAAAAAGATGGCTCAATATCTCCAATAAAATTTCAAGAATACCTAGAGATTTGTAATCAAAAAAATGAGATAACTTTTGATTGGACTTATAAATCTATAAAAGAAAAAGAGGTTTTTGTTGAAGTTAATCTAAAAAAAATCACAATTAATAAAAATGATTATTTTTTAGCAACTTGGCTTAATAAAAATGAACTAAATAGATTGATAAAAGAGTTAAATAGTAAAAATTTTGAACTAATAAGAAAATCTCAATATCTTGACGATATAGATAAAATAGTAGAAAAACAAAATCTTTCAACAAATAGCTTTTCAGAAACAATTTTCTTATTAAATGAGTATAAAAATGCTGTTGATAATAGCTCTATTGTATCAAAAGCAGATACAAATGGAAAAATAATTTATGTAAATGATAAATTTTGTGAAATTTCAGGATTTGAAAAAGATGAACTAATTGGAAAAAACCACAATATCGTAAGACACCCTAGTATGTCAAAAGATTTTTTTAAAAACCTTTGGGAAACGATTAAAAATAAGCAGATTTTTAAAGGGATAATAGTTAATAAAAAAAAAGATGGAACATCATATTATGTTGATACAACCATTGTTCCTATTTTAAATAAAGATAATTCAATAAAAGAGTATATTGCAATAAGACACGATGTTTCTCAAATATATGAGAAAGAGAAGATAATAAAAGAGCAATATATTGATGATTTAACAAGATTGCCAAATAGAAAAAAGCTAATTTTAGATATTAAAGATAGTAAAAATGCTAGTTTAGTCTTGATTGATATTTCAAAATTTAGAGATATAAATGAATTTTTTAGTTATGAAACAGGAGATGAAGTATTAAAAGAAGTCTCAAAAACAATGGAAAAACTAAATATATATGGTTTGGTTTTTTATAGATTAGAAAATGATGTTTTTGCTATTTTGGTACTTAAAAATATGCTTTTGGACTCTTTTAAAAATACCTTAGAATATATTTTAGATGAGTTAGAAAATAGAGTTATTTTAGTAGAAAATAATAAATTCTTTTTAAAATATTTCTTTGCTGTTGTAGATTTAAAAGATAATTTTAATCCACTAATAAGTGCTGAATTTGCAATAAATTTAGCAAAAAATAA
>CAYQFC010000010.1:0-16313 GCA_964416585.1 uncultured Aliarcobacter sp. | reverse complement strand
AGTTCAAATAAGCAAGAAGAGTTAAAGCTTTTGGTTTTGAAAAAAGAGATATAAAGAGTTAGCTTGTTTAGAATATTTTTTATCATATTTTTTGCAATTAATTGCTTTTCGCTTAGTGAAAAAGAGATTGAAACTATTGATTTTACTGGAGAGATTGATTTAGTTTTAGGAGATTTTTCTAAATCAAATTTAGAGAAAGTTTGTGATATTTCATATCCTAGTTTCTATAAGATTTGGAAAGAAAAACCAAAATTTTCAAAAGAAGATATTGCAATTTGTGAGAATTTATTAAATGACTATTTTAAAAGTTTTGGTTTTTATAAAGCCAAAATAAATTCCGAAATAAAAGATAATAAAGCAATTTTTGATATTAAAAGGAACGAAGAGATTAAAATTTCTTCTATAAAAATAGATGATGAATATAAAAATATTATAGAGCTAAAAGAACAAGAGCAGTTTAAATCACAAAATTTTACAAATTCAAAGAGAAATCTTATTAAATATCTAAATCAAAATTCATATGCAAAAGCAGATATAGATGCAAAAGCTTATGTGGATTTGGATTTATACAAAGTTGATATTGAGTATAAAGTTATAAAAAATAATCCTCAATATTTTGGAGATATAAGTATAGAAAATAGTGCAAATATAAATAAAGAGTTTTTGGAAAAAAATATTGTTTTTAAAAAAGGAGATAGATATAGTACAAATTTAATAGATAAAACTTATGAAAATCTATACAATTTTGGAGTTTATAAATCTATCTCAATAGAAGAAGATATGGAAAGAAGCGATGATACTATTCCTATTAATTTGAAGCTTGTTCAAGGCGATTATAGGGAGATTACTTATGGTTTGGGATATGATACAGATACAAAATTTAGAGCAAAAGCACAATATAAAAATGAGAATTTTTTAGGAAATTTAAAGCAATTAGTTGTTGGTGCAAAAGCAAATAGTGAAGGCTATGAGCTATATAATAATTTTTATAATCCTTATTTTATAGACGATGATATATCTTTTAGTAATGATATTGCTTATTCAAATAAGAATTATAAAAGTTATAGTGAAAAGAAGATTGAAGAGAGATTGACTTTTTCTAAGAAGTTTTGGGAAATTGAGCATAATGCTGGAGTTTTACTTGAACACTCAACAATAAAATCAGATTTAGATTTATATAAAAGTGGAAGTTATCTATTGAATTCTCTGTTTTATGAAGCTATTTTTGATAAAAGAGATGATATTTTAAACCCAAAAAATGGATATTTTCTATCTTTTTATATAGAAAATGGGACAAAATTAATTTTAAGTGAAATTGATTATATAAAAATAAAAACAGAGTTTAGATATATAAAAACAGTTGATAGATTTACAAGTTCATTTAAAACAACATTTGGAACAATAAACAAAGATTTGCCTATATTTAAACACTTTTTTGCCGGAGGAGATTATAGTAATAGAGGTTACTCTTTAGATGAGGTTGGGGAAAAAGATTCAAACAACAAGCCTTATGGTGGGCTTAGTATGATAGATAGTAGTTTAGAGTTTGAGTATGCTATTAATAAAGATTTAGGAATTGTTACTTTTTTTGATTCAACAATGCTTAGTTTAAAAGAGAATAAATTTAATGATAAATTTTATAACTCCTATGGTTTTGGAGCTAGATATTATACTCCAATTGGTCCACTAAGAGTTGATTTTGGGTTTCCAATAAATGATGGTGGATTTGTATTTCATATAGGAATAGGGCAAGTGTTTTGAAGATTTCAAAATTTTATAAAATCTTAAAAATAGTGTTTATTTCTCTATTTTTCTCTATTTTTATAGGTTTTTTTGCACTTATTACTTCAAAAGAGCTAACAAATAAAATATTTGAATATGTGCAAAAAGAGCTTCCAATAAAATATAGTAAAATCGATGGAAATTTATATTCAGGAATTAAGATATATGATTTAAACTACGATGATATGGTAAAAGCTAAAAGTTTATATATAAATCCTAGTATTTTATCGCTTCTTTTAAAAGAGATATATATTTATGATTTAAAACTAGAAAGTATAAGTTTTGAAGATAGTTTTTTTGCTCTTTTAAAACAAGAAGAGAAAGAGAATAAAAAAGAAGAACAAGGTGCTTTTTCTGTGCCTTTTACTCTTTTTATAAAGAATTTTGATGCTAGTTTATACGATTTTGTTTATGAGAATCAAAAAATTGATGAGTTAGTATTAACTTCTAAAAATATAAGTTCAAATCTAAAAGATTTTGTAAGTGCGAATATTTTTGCAAATTTAAAATCAGATATTGCAAATCTTGAAGCAAAAGTTGAGATTGAAAATAATATTTATAAATTAAATTCAAAAATAGATTTAAAAAAATATCTAAAAACAAAGCTTGAATTAGAGGCAAATGGGGATTTAGAAAAAGTAAATTTCATCTTAAAAAATAGTGATTTAAAACTTGAAGATGACAAAAATCTTAATTTGAAAAATACAGTTGTTTTAGGCAATTTTGATATAAATACCCATTTTCTTGATATAAAAAATTTAGATTCAAATCTAAATTATAAAGATATAAATTCAAATATAAAAGCAAAAGCAAGTATAGAAAATTTTGATATAGAGAAGCTAAATTTTAATATAAATTTGCAAACAACAATAAAAAAGAGTATTTTAGAAGGTTTGGAAAAAGATTTAGAGTTAAAATCAAATCTAACTGGAGATATAAAAGAGATAAAAATCGATAATTTTATGGAGAAAAACTCTATAAATATCGATAATAATAGTATAAAAATAGAAAATTCAACAATAAATGCAATAGCAAAACTTAAAGAAAAAGATCTGTTTTTGAATGCAGATTTTAATCTAAAAACAAATTTAGCAGATAAAAAATCAAAAATAGATTTAAAATTAAATCTTGATAGACCAGAAGAGTTTATTTTAAGTATGAAATCAGTTTTGGAAAATCTAAGGTATGAAAACTACAACTTAAAACCTTTGGGAAGTTTAAATCTACAAACAAGATATAAAAATGGTCTTTTAAATCTTGATTTAGATTCAAAACTTGCAAATTTATCTTTAAAAAGTTTAGATTTTAAGAGATTTGATTTTCTTGCAGATTTAAAAAATATAAATCCAAATGAGTTTTATAAATTTGATGAGTTTATAAATATTTCAAAAGTAGATGCAAATATAAAAGGTTTTTATGATGAAGATATAAATTTTGATACAAATTTGACTTTAAATAGTAGTTTTAATCTAAAATCAAAGTTTATATCAAATAAAAATAGTTTTAATTTTGATATAAAAAATAGCTCTTTTGATATAAATGTAAATAAGAGTGAAGATATAAATATAGATGGAAAAATATTAAATCTTAGCAAATTTACAAATGAACTATCAAAGATAATTGGATTAAATCAACTCGATATTGAAGGAGAAGTTGATTTTAATGCTGATATTTTGAAAAATGGCGATATTGAGTTTGCTTTAAAATCAGACAAAATAAGTTATGAAAAAGAGCAAATAAAGGGTATAGAAACAAATTTTGAGATGAAAAATAATATATTAAATATCTCAAAATTAAACTTTTTTATTGATAATATTTATGATATTGAATTAAATAGAAGATTTACTCTAAATAAAACAGCTTTTTTCAATATAGATAGTTTTGATGGCTCTTTTGATTTTGGAAATATATTATTAAAAACTTCAAAAGAAAATGAAAATATTATTTTAACTGTAAATAGTAATAAACTAGCAATAAAGCATAATATCTATGCAGATGCATTATTGGATTTAAATTTAAAAATAAATATTGATAAAGAGTCTAAAATAGGAGTTCAAGGAGAAGTAAGAGCTGATAAATTAGAAGTAATTTATGCAATTCCAGCACTTAGTATTAGTAAAGATAAAGATATTATTATTCTTTCAAAAGATAAGAAAATTATAGAAAAAGATTATTTTCTTCAAAATATATCTTTGGAGCTTTTGGTTTTTGCCGATAATATAAAGTATAAATTGAAAAATATTGATTTAAAAGCAAAGGCTTTGTTGAATATTAAAAAGGAGTTTGAAAAAGATATTGGAATTTATGGTTCAATTCACGATGTAAAAGGAACTTTTACGGAACTTGGGAAAGAGTATAAAATTGAAAATTCTAATATTTATTTTAGAGGAAACAAGCCAATAAACCCACTTTTAGATATAAAAGCAAATACAAAAGTAGAAGATATTGATATTTTTATAATTATTACAGGGGCTTTAAATAATCCAAGAATAAATCTAAACTCAAATCCAACAATGAATCAAAAAGATATATTATCTTATCTTATTTTTGGAACAAGTTTTTCAAATACTACAAATAGTAATCAAAATAGACAATCACAAGCTTCACTGTTTTTGTTAAATGAGTTATCAAAAGATTATGCAAAAGAGCTAGGAATCGACTCTGTATATTTTAAATTTGACTCAGCAACACAATTTATTGAGACACATATAGGAAAAAATATTGGTGAAAAAAATAAAATAATTTTAAAAAATAGAGCTTTTGGAGGAGAATTGGTTTTTTTAAGAGAGCTTACAAAACTTTGGAATTTAGAAATAGGAGTTCAAGAAAAAACTCAGAGTATAGATTTAATTTATAAAAAAAGATATTAAATCTCTATTTCACAAACAACTTGAGCATGATCACTTGTAATGAAAGTTCCATTTTTGTTTTTTTGCAAATGTTCGTCAAAAACTTTAAAAGATTTTACCTTATCTTTTAAAATTTTATTTACAAAAATAAAATCAAGAGTATTTCCATATCCTATAAAATAGCTTGTTGGAGTTCTTACAAATCCTTTAAACTCTGGATGTGGATTGTAGATATTTTTTGGAGCTATATTGTAAGTATCAAATAAAATAAATTCATCTTTTTTTGACTCTTTTTTATAAAATCTTTGATTACTCAAAGCTTCAATAGTTATAGAAAACTCTCTATCGTTTAAATCGCAAAGTAAAATAGCAGCTCTTTTCTCATTCTTTATATCAAAGTGAAGTGTTTTTGCCTCATTTATTCTTTGTTTTAAAGAGTTTGAATAACTATTTTTATATGCAATTTCTAGCTTCTCTTTTTTCTCTTCAAAGCTTGTTTGTGAAGTAAATTTATACTCAAACTCATTTAATCTATTTGATTTGAAATGAGCTACATAAACAGCTATTTGTAAATCTTCTTTTAGCGATATTATCGCTTTTATTGGTTCTCTTGCAAAAGTAAAATCATCAGGTCTATTTACTTTTTCTATATTTTTTATAGGAAACTTTGAAGCTAAAGCTACTGTTGTGCTTTTATAGGTATTAGTTTTTTCATCAAGATTTGGAGTTTCTACAAAAACAAAATACTCAAAACCACACAAAAAACATAGATTTTTTAACTCATTTTGAGAAAAAACCTCTTGAAAACCTATAATATCTGGATCTATTTTATTTAATTGCTCTTTTATGAAACTAATTTTTTTTGTCCAATCATCTGGCTTAAACTTCTCTTTTTTTGTATAAAAAGAGAAAGTGGGTTCACAAAATTGAAAAAGATTAAATGTTGCTAGTTTTATAAGCATTTAACTAATAACTACCCTGTTTCTTCCAGATTTTTTTGCTTCATAAAGATTATCATCAGCTTGTTTATAAAGCTCTTCTACAGTTCTATTTTCATTAGATTTTGTGCAAACAACACCAATAGAGCTTGTAATATAGTTTGAATTCAAACTATTTTTATGCAAAATTTCTAGATTTTCTATCTCTTTTTTTATGCTATTTGCAAACTCTTTTGCTTTATCTAATTCCAAAGAAGTAAGAATTGCAAACTCTTCTCCACCAACTCTAAAAGCAAAATCACTAGCTCTATTTGTTCTTTTTTTAAGTACAAGAGCAAGGTTTTTTAGAACCGTATCTCCAGCTTGATGTCCGTATGTATCGTTGTACTGCTTAAAATAATCTATATCTAATAGTATCAAGGCTAAGGCTTTATTATCTCTTTTTGCTCTATTTAACTCTTCATCAATTCTAAGATTAAAATATCTTCTATTGTAAATTCCTGTTAATTCATCTGTGATAGACAGTTTTTCTATATGTTTTTTATTTGTAATATCTGTTATTATGGCTGTAAATCCAATAATCTCGCCATCTTCTAATGTAGGAGTTATTATTGCATAGACCCAATACTCTTCACCATTTTTATTAAGATTATGAATCTCTCCCTTCCACTCTTTTTTATCCAAAAGTGTATTCCACATATTTTCATAAAATAATTTAGGAGTATCAGGATGCCTTACAATATTATGTCTATTTCCTATAATTTCATCTTTCAAATAGCCTGATATTCTACAAAAAGCTTCACTAACATCAGTGATTATACCTTGCTTATTTGTTGTTGAAATTATTACATTTTGATTTACTATATCTACATAATTTTGAAGTTTTTTCTCTGCTATATTTTTATCTTCAAGCGCGTGATTTAGGTTATTTGCTAAGTTTAAAAACTCACTATATGTTAGATTAGAACTATCTATAGGTTCACTATTTGTTGATGCTTTATTAAATGAAAAGATTAGATTTTCTATATTAAGATTTAAAAAATTAGATAATCTTTTTGATACAAAAAAAACAATAATCAAAATAGACAAAAATAAAATAGACAAAAATTGTAATTGTTTAATAATATTTTCTTGAAAAGAGTCTTTTATATTTTCTACATCATCATAAATTTCATCCAAATAGACTCCACTTCCAATAATTAAATCTAAAGGTTCATATCTTTTTACAAAAGATATTTTATCAAACTCCTTTTCGCTATTTGGTTTTTTAAACTTATAGCTATGAAATCCACCTTCAAGTGTACTTGATGCAACAACTTGTTCATTAAATATTACAGGATATTTATGTTTTAATGGAACTTCAAGTTTTTTTCCTTCAAAAACCAAACTATATCCATCTATTGTATTTATAAAGTTATATTGGCTATTTTCATGTTTTAGATTGCTTACAAATTCCAAAATATGATCTATGTTTTTTGAATTTTTACTCTGTTTATTTATTAAATCTTGGTGTTTTATTAGTTCATAAAGCATTGATACTTCATTTTTTATCTCTTTTTTCTTCTGCTCTACAAACTCATATTTTAGTAGTTCGATATTTTTTGAATATTGTTTGTATTGATAAAAAAATGCTATTACAAATGATAAAATTAAAGAGTAAAAAGCAGTTATAAAAATATAGTTTTTGATAGTTTGCGATAATTTCAAATCATTCCTTAATTGTATAAAATAGTATTTTAGCAAAATATATGTTAAGAGATTTTGACTACTGTTAAATTTGCATTAAGATTAAATTAAAAGAGTGTTAAAAGATAGATGCAATAATTTCATATATCAAAACAAAGGACAAAAGATGAAAAAATTAGTTTCAAGTTTAGCAATAGCTTCAGTTTTAGTAAGTGGTTTATATGCAGGACAAAATCAATCTTGTGATATGAAAAAAGATGGGCAAAATCATAAAATGAGTGATAAAAATGGTAAAAAATATAATAAGCATAACAAGCATGGTGGAGTTTTAGGACTTTTTAATGAATTAAATTTAACAAAAGAGCAACAAACAAAAATAGATGAAATTGTAAAAGCAAATGAAATTGAGCAAGTTACTATTTTTGATGCATTCTCAAAAGATAGCTTTGATAAAGAAAAGTTTAGTAAAATAAGAAAAGAGAATCAAGAAAAAAGATTTGAAAAAGAGGCGAATATCGTAGCTGAATCTTATAAAGTTTTGGATGCAAAACAAAAAGAGCAGTTAAAAACTCTTATTGATTTAAGAAAAGAGAAGATGCAAAGTAGATTTTCTACAAAATAAAAAAGGATAAATTTTGATAAAAATTGCGATGATTGAAGATGATTTGGAGTTGGCAGAAGTTTTATCTTTGTATTTAAAGCAGTTTAATATTGAAGTTACAAATTATGAAGAGCCATTTTTGGCTCTTTCATCTTTGGCTTTGCATAAATTTGATTTAATTATTTTAGATTTAACTCTTCCTAGCATGGATGGATTAGATGTTTGTAAAGAGATTTTGAAAAATCATGATATTCCCATTATTATTTCAAGTGCTAGAAGTGATATTACAGATAAGGTAACAGCCCTAAAATTAGGAGCTGATGACTATTTACCAAAACCTTATGATCCAAGAGAACTTGAAATAAGAATAAGAACAATTTTACGAAGATTTAATAAATCTTTAGAAAAAGATGAATTAAAAATAGAAAAAATATTTAAACTTGATGAAGATAAAAAAGAGATTACAAAATCTGGAAACTACCTAAAACTCACAGCAGCGGAGTTTGAGATTTTATCTCTTTTTTTAAAAAGAGAAAGTTTTATAGTAAGTAGAGATGATATCTTTGAGAACTCAAATATTTTAAATAGTGATTATGAAAGTAGCGGTTCATTGGCTGTTATAATAAATAGAATAAGACACAAAATAGAAGAAAATCCAAGAGAGCCACAATATCTTCAAACAGTTCGTGGAATGGGGTATAAATTTATACAATGAATAAAGATTCAATAATTTTTTCTACAAGTTTAAACTATATTATCACAATTATTTTGCTTGTTTTCTCATTTTTATTTCTATTTACAAGTGAAAAATTTTCAAAAGATGAACAGATATTTGATAGATACAAAGCTTTGAGCAAAATGGTTTTTAAAAAAAGAGGATATTTTGATTTGGAGTTTCAATCTTTATTAAAAGAGATGAATTATGAGCTTTTAAATAAAGATGAGTTTGAAAGTTTTTTTAAAAATGGTGATAAAAAACTAATCTTTGTGAGAGGAAAACATAAGGATAGATTAAAAATATTTGAATTAAATAGTAAAAACTATATTCTTTTTGAGAATGAAAAAGAGAGTTTTTTGATTAAAGATAGCGAAAGCTTAAGCTTTTCAAACAATAACTATCTAATTTTTGTATTTATATTACTTTTTTTAGCCATTTCATTTTTGTATATAAAAACTCTTAAAAAGCTTCTTCCATTAAAGGAGCTTAAAAATAAGATAATAAATTTAGGTGATGAGAAGTTTGATTTTGAGATTAAAAGTTCAGGAAAAGATGAGATAGCTATTTTGGCAAATGAGTTTAAAAATAGCGCCAATAAATTAAAAAATATAAAAGAGTCAAGAAATATATTTATACGAAATATTATGCATGAACTTAAAACTCCTATTACAAAAGGGAAAATTCTTTTGCAGCTTGAAAAAAATGAAGAAAATAGTGAAAAACTTAAAATGGTTTTTAATAAACTTGAAGCTTTAATAAATGAGTTTGCAAATATTGAAGAGCTTATCTCAAAGAATAAGACCTTGGAAAAAAAGAGCTATTTTTTAGAAGATTTACTTGATGAAGCAAAAGATATTTTGATGCTTGATGATGAATTTATAGAGCCAAATTATGAAAATATCAAACTTGAAGTAAATTTTAAGCTATTTTCAATAGCTTTAAAAAACCTAATAGATAATGCGATAAAGCACTCAAACGATAAAAAAGTAGAGATAAAAACCAATAATGGCGATATATTATTTATAAATAGTGGTAAAAAATTAGAAGGAGAGTTTAAAAATTATATTGAACCATTTTATAAAAAAAGTTCAAATAACTCTTTTGGTTTGGGACTTTATATAGTTTTTAATATTTTAAAAGCAAATGGGTATAATCTTTTTTACGAATATAAAGATGATAAAAATATTTTTGTTATCAAGAAATAAAAAGGATCGAAAATTTACGATATAGCAATTATTGGTGGTGGAGCTTCAGGGCTTATGTTTGCTTCTCTTCTTGATAAAAAAAAGTATAAAAATATCTGCATAATAGAGAAAAATAGTAAAATTGGAGCCAAAATCAAGGTTTCTGGAGGAGCTAAGTGCAATATTACAAATAGTTTTATAGAAAGTAGCAGATACTTAGGAGATGAAAATTTTATAAAAGAGATTTTAAGAAAATTTTCAAAAGATGATTTATTAAAATTTCTAAATTCCAATAATATCTATCCAAAACTAAAAGAAAACCTTGTAAAAGGAGCCTATTTTTGTAATTCAAGCCAAGATGTAATAGATATGTTTTCTCTTCTTACAAGCCATGTAAAAAAGTTTTTTGAACACGAAGTTTTGGCTCTTGAAGCAAAAAAAGATAGCTTTTTGATTTTAACAAACAAAGATAAAATAGAGACAAAAAGAGTAGTTGTTGCAAGTGGGGGATTATCTTTTGCAAGTTTGGGAGCAAGTTCTATTGCTTTTGATATTGCAAATAAATTTAATCATCAAGTAAATAGGCTAAATCCTGCACTTGTGGGTTTTACTGTTCAAAAAGAGCAATTTTGGTTTAAAGAACTTTCTGGAATTTCACTTTTTGTAAATATTTTTGTAGGAGATAAAAAAATAGAGGGTGGATTACTTTTTGCACACAAAGGTTTTAGTGGACCAGCTGTGCTTTCTAGCTCTTTATATTGGGAGAAATCTAAAATTACTATTGATTTTTTACCAAATCAAAATCTTGAAAAACTTTTGAAAACACAAAAACATATCTCAAGTGCTTTAAATCTTCCAAAAAATTTTATAAAAGAGTTTTTAAAATCAATTGAACTTGAAGATAAATCTTGCCAAAAGCTAAGTAATCTTGAGATAGAAAAACTAAGTCTAATAAAAAATTATAGCTTTGCTCCTGCTGGAAATTTTGGTTATACAAAGGCTGAAGTTACAAAAGGTGGAGTTGATACAAATGAGATAAATCGCAGTAGTTTTGAAAGTCTAAAGCAAAAAAATCTATATTTTATAGGAGAGTGTTTGGATATAACAGGAGAATTAGGTGGATTTAATTTCCAAATGGTTTTTGCACAAGCATTTATTTGTGCAAAAAGTTTAAATAGCTTATAATTAGAAAAATTTTATAAAAGTTGAGATATGAGAATAGCATTTATTGGCGATATTGTTGGTCGCCCTGGAAGAAAAATAATAAAAGATAGTCTAAAATCTATAAAAGATGAGTTTAAAATAGATTTTGTAATTGCAAATGGTGAAAATGCAAGTCATGGTTTTGGGCTTACGGTTGAAAGTTATAAAGAGTTAATATCAAGCGGAATTGATTTAATAACAGGTGGAAATCATAGCTTTGATAAGAAAAAAGATATGAATGTTTTACTGGAAAATGGAAATGTTTTAAGACCACATAACTATCCAGATGGAGTTATTGGAACTGGTTTAGCAATTTGTGATGTAAAAATTGCTGAAAATAGTGAAAAAAAAGAGAAATTAGCAATTTTGAATCTAATGGGTCAATACTCAATGCCAATAGTTGATAATCCATTTAACTTAGCAACAAAAGTTATAGAAGAGCTACATAATAAAGGAATTAAAAATATTTTTATCGATTTTCATGGGGAAGCAACAAGTGAAAAAAGAGTAATGCTTATGATGTTTAAAGGGAAAGTTAGTGCAATTTGTGGAACTCATACTCATGTAGGAACTGATGATTTACAAATATATGAAAACACAGCATATCTAACAGATATAGGATTAACAGGTTGTTTTGATAATGTAATTGGAATGGATAGCTTTGCTCCAATACAAAGAGCAACAACTGGAATTGGATCGCACTTTGAAGTACCAAATAGTTGTAGAGCAATTTTGCAAATGATGATTATTGATATTGAAGATGGGATTGCAAAAAATAGCTTTAAAATTAAGAAATTTTGCAATAATAAAGAGTTGATTATTACTCAAGCTTTTAATTTATAAAAAGGAAAAAATCCTTTTTATTTTTTATAAATTTGTCTGCTAATTGAGTAAAGAATTATCATAAACGAGATAGCTCCCAGAAGTGTATTTGTAAGAATTATTGATAAAATAGATACAAAAAGCGATACTAATAGAAATCTTTGATTATTTAAAATAAGATTTAAAAGAGCAAATGCCAAAGCAATAACACCTAAATATCCAAAATATATATAAGACCACATAGCACTTCTAAAGGCACATTTAAAGCTATCTGCACTGTTGTTGCAAATAGTTGCTACTTCGTTATTTGAGATAAATCCGCTTTTAAATATATATATTGCTATTGCAAAAACTATTGCAAAAAATATATATTTTTTTGCTTTGAAAATAGACTCTTTTGCACTTAATAATATTGCTACAAAAACTAAAGTTATTAAAAACCAAATATTAGAGAAAATATTTAAAATTGTCTCATTATATAGAGTAATTAAAGCATTTAGTAATATTGTTGTACCTAAAAGTTTTTCAAAAAGACTAAAATGAAGATTTTTTAAATTTCCAATTAAAGTGTAGATAAAACTAATAGCTAAAAGAGAGAAACTATATATTTCAAAATTCTCATATCTTCCGTTGTATGCAAGGTTTGTAGAGATAATAAATACTAAAATTGCTGCAATATAAAATGGAATTTTAGGAATTACTCTATCTTTTTTGTCATCTAATATTTTAATTAAAACAAAATTATACATGTAAATAGAAAGTGCAACAACAATTAAAGCCCAAGAATACTCAAGATAATTTCTTGAAATAATAAAATACTGTTCAATTTGCAGAGTTAAAAGAGCTGCGAAAACCGTATTTACAACACTAAAAGTTATTATTTTTGTTGTTGATATTTTTCTTTTTCTTAAAAGTAAAGAGAAAGATAAGATAAAAAACAATGAAATAAGTGCTAAATATAGATAATTTGGAAAGTTTGAAACATCTCCTTTAAATACATTTTTATCATTTCTATCAGCATCAAAAAGCCCCCAATATCCACCAACAGCACCTTCGCTAACTCTTTTCCATGGTTGGTCAAAAGCTTCTATTATATTGTATTGCCAATTTTTTTCTTCAGCTAATTTTACAAAATCTCTTATATATTTTGCTTGATTTATTTTACTAGGACTTGCATCTTCTCTTGCTCTTCCTTCACTTGGCCATCCTGTTTCGCCAATTAAAATATCAGAAGTTCCTAACTCTTTTTCAACTTTTAATCTAACATCAGCTAGATGATTAATTGATTTTTCAATACTCATTGGTAAATCTTCCCAGTAAGGTAAAATATGAATTGTTGTAAAATCTGTAATATTTTTCATATTTGGATGTTTAAGCCAAAACTCCCAAACATCAGCATAAGTTACTTTTATATTTGGTAGAGCTTGTTTTACTTCAAGAATATATTCAGAAAGTTTTTTTTCACTTAAATCCCCTCTTAAAAGAACCTCATTTCCTACAATAATAGCTCTTATTACTTCAGGATATTGTGATGCTAGTTTTTTTAGAGTTTCAATTTCATCTTTAGATTGTTTCTCACTTTTACTAACCCAAACTCCCATTAACATTTGAAGATTAAACTCTTTTGCATATTTTGGAATAGCTTCTAGTCCAACAGTTGAATAAGTTCTTATGCAAGATGTATATTTTGAAAGAAGTTCTAAATCTTTTTTTATATTCTCCTCTTTTAAAACCAAACCTTTATCAAATAAAAATGGTGATTCATCTTTCCCAAATGGTGCATAAGATACACATTGTAGCTTATCAAAACTATTTGAGTCATCTTTTAAAATTGCTTTTTCACCAAGAAAAAGCCAAAAAAACATAATAGCTAAAGAGCTAAGAAATGTTAAAAAAAGTCTAGTTGTCATAAAAATTCCTATTTTCTAATTTGACCATTGCCATAAATTTTATACTTAAATGTTGTTAAATCATTTATTCCCATAGGACCTCTTGAGTGAAGCTTATTTGTAGAGATACCAACTTCAGCACCAAGTCCAAACTCTCCACCATCAGTAAATCTTGTACTTGCATTTGCATATACACAAGCAGCATCAACTTCATTTAAAAATTGATTAATAGCAGTATAATTTTCACTTAAAATAGCTTCCGAATGCCCCGAACCATACTTAGCAATATGATTTATAGCTTCAGATATATCTTTTACAATTTTAATATTTAAAACATTATCTAAATATTCTGTGTCAAAATCCTCTTCACTAGCAGGAATTGCTTTGATATATTTTAAAGTTTCACTACAAGCTTTTATTGTTGTATTATTCTCTTTTAAAATCTCATCAAGTCCATTTAAAAGATGAGGAGCTATATTTTCGTGAATTAATAGAGTCTCTAAAGCATTACAAGCACTAGGTCTTTGACATTTTGCATTTATTACAATATTTGCAACTTTACTAATTGCTGCATCTTGATCAATATAAGTGTGACAAACACCTTTATCGTGCTTTATTACAGGAATAGAAGAGTTTTCACTAATAAATCTAATAAGTGTTTCTCCACCTCTTGGAACTATTAAATCTACAAATTTATCCTCTTTAATTAGTTTTGCAACACCTTCGCGGCTACTATCTGGAAGTAGAGAGATTACCTCTTTTGGAAGATTGTTTTTTTCTAAAACATTTTGTAAAATTTTTGCTATTGCTTGATTTGAATGTTCGGCTTCTTTACCACCTTTTAAAACACAAACATTTCCACTTTTAAAACATAGTGCTGCTGTATCACTTGTAACATTTGGTCGGCTTTCATAAATAATTCCAATAACTCCAATTGGAATAGATACTTTTTGAATATTTAAATCATCTTTTGTTACCCAACCATCTAAAACTCTTCCAACAGGTTCAGTTTGAGAAGCAATTTGTCTAATAGCTTCTGCCATATCTTTTACTCTTTTTTCATTTAAAAAAAGTCTATCTTGCATAGCAGAGCTTAAGTTATTCTCTTTTGCAAACTGCATATCAAGAGCATTTGCTTCTAATATAAGAGAGTTTGAAGCCACTAATTCATCTGCCATTTGAAGTAGAATGCTATTTTTATTTGCAGTTCCAAGAGTTGCAACTATTCGGCTACTTTGTTTGGCTTTTTCTAAAAAATCACGCATAATTTTTCCTATAAAATTTTTCTTAATATACAAAAAAAAGGCTTTGTTACGGCTTTTATTTAGAATTTTCTAGCTTAATTTCATTGCAAATATTACTATTTTTTAATAATATTTTAAAATTATCATATTCAAGATTTAAAATATACATTTGTAACCAAGATTTTACCCAATATGGAAAACCTCTGTTGTTATTTCCCCATGTATTTACACTTTGGTATTTAACTCCTAAAAGCTTTGAAAGTGATGTTTTACTTAGCTTTGCCTCTTTTAATAGAGCTTTAAATTCATCTTTTTCCATTTTTCTCCTTAATATATAAAAGTATATCATAAAAAATAAAAAAATATATATATGAATATATATTTAAGCAATAAATTAGATTAAATTTAGTAAAATTATTTATTATTATAAAAGGATTTTGTATGAAAATTAAAGCTTTTTTAGAGAGTGGTAGATTTATATTTATAAAGGTTTTTGCTTTTGAAGAGTTAAAAGAGTTAGCAATAAAATATAAAAGATGGGAATACCTTTCGTAAATATTTATATGCTAAAATCTTTTAAAATTACAAAAGGCAAATTATGGGTATAAAAGATATTTTAAAAGAGAAATCAAAAGAGCTTGTAAATATTGCAAGTGAAGGTACAACTAAACTTTTTGATTATCCAAAAATAAAAAGTCAGCAGTTAAAAGATTTAATAAATCTTAAAATTAGAGAAAAAGCAATTATTGCTACAAAAGCACGACTTATTGAAAATGGTAAATCAATAAATGATTTTAGTGATGATGATTTGGAGATTATAATTGCTGATGAAGAGCGAAAAATAGTTGATGATTTAAAGACAAAATCTCTTGTTGTTGCATTAGCAGCTCTTGGTATAAACTTTTTTGTTTAGGATAAAAGATGTTTAAACAAGTGAAATCTGCTGTTTTTTGGTACTATTTATATAAATTTAGAAAAAGAGCAATTTTAATATTTTTTCTTCTTTTACTTGCACTTTTTTCTGGACTTATTTATGGTGATGTTGTTGAGTATTTAAAGCTTACTCAAAATATTGAGTATTTAAAATATATTCTTTTTACGAAATGGGTAATTATTCTTTTTAATATCCTTTTTTCTATCTATTTAATTTTAACGATTTTTAAAAAAGAGCCTGAAACAAAAGAGCAAGAGTTAAAAAAAGAGTATAAAATAGTTAAAGAAGATGATTTTTCACAAAGAGAAAAAGAGCTTTTATATAAGAAAAAACTCAAAACAAAAGCAGATTTATTAATAGAAAAATAGAAATTTGAAAAATGGTGCGGCTGGAGGGACTTGAACCCTCACAGCTGTTGCCACTACCACCTCAAGATAGCGTGTCTACCGTTCCACCACAGCCG
>CAYQFC010000009.1:0-18104 GCA_964416585.1 uncultured Aliarcobacter sp. | reverse complement strand
ACACAGTGTTCTCAAAGCACGATATATAGCATTATAGATTATAAGAAAAACTTATTATTATTTTATAAAATTTATTCATTAAGTAAGCTTTTTGTAAAATGCTTCAAAATTGATTAAAGGTTTTATTGATGAAGGAAAAAATATATTTTATTCCAGGTCTTATGACAAATGAGAAGTTATGGAGTAGAGTTTTACCATTTTTAGAAGATATTTTTGAAATAATATATATCAAAATTCCAAATAGTAAAGATTTTGATGAGATAAATAATATTCTAAAAAATGAGATAAAAGATGAAAATATAAATCTTTTGGGTTTCTCTTTGGGTGGTTATATTGCTTCATACTTTGCTATAAAAAATCCAAAAAGAGTAAAAAAACTTTTTATGCTTAGTTCTACACCTGCAAAAACTTCTAAAATTGAGATAGAAAGAAGAAGAGAAAAACTTGAATTTGCAAAGCTAAATAATGAGATAAGTTTAGATTTAGAAAAGGCTAAAAATTTAGTTGAAGAGCAAAACCAAGATGATTTTGAGCTTCTTGAAATAATTGTATCTATGTTTAATGAGATGGGAAAAGAGGTTTTTATAACTCAGCTTGAAAGTACTTTTAATAGAGTTGATTTAAGCAGTGAGCTAAAAAATCTTGAAATTCCTATTACAATGTTTTATAGTAGCCATGATAGATTGCTTGATAGTGAAGCAATTTCAAATCTTGAAAATGAGAAACATAATATAAATTTAATAAAAAGATTTGGAACAAGCCATAATATACCACTTGAATTTCCAGAAGATTTGGCAAAAAATATAAAAAACTGGATGAATAATTAAAAGATTTATTTTTAAAAGTAATAAATAAATGTTTTTAAGATATTATATTATCAAATATTTATTTTAAAAGGAGATAGTTAATGGCTTTGGGGCAGGTTACATTTAAGATTACAGATGATGTTCAATTGGCAACACAAATTGTAATTGTTGCATTTTTGCTTGTTACATTTTTAACTTTAAGAAGAACTTCTCATAATGATGTTTTTCCAATTAGTGTTACAAATGAGCTAAAAGGACTTGGGATTTTAACCGTCGTTTTTGCTCACTTTACTTATATGAAGGTAAATAATTGGGAATTTTTATATCCACTTTCTACAATTGCTGGAGTTGGAGTTGATCTATTCTTATTGATGTCTGGATTTGGTCTTACGGTTGGAATGATGAAAAAACCTATGGGTGTTTTTGAATTTTATAAAAAAAGAGTAATTAAAATATTTATACCATTTTGGATAGCTTTAATTATTATGTTTATTGCTGATTTTATTTTATTGGATAAAAACTATGGCTTTATCTATATGCTTAAATCTGCTTTAGGATTTTTTCCAACGGCCGATGGTTTCGCTGATGTAAACTCACCATTTTGGTATATTACTTGGATGATGATGTTTTATATTCTTTTTCCACTATTTTTTATCAAAAAAGCACCTTGGCTAACTGCAATTATTTTAGCTGTTATTGCTTTAATTGTTGGTGGAGTAAATCCTTTAGATTTAGGAAGTAACTGGCTTCATAGACTTCATTCAGTGGCATTTTCTATTGGTATTTTAATGGCATATTTCTTAGCTGTTAAACCTGATGTTAAAAACTCTTTTGTTGAATCTATAAAAAGCTTTAGAGACAATTCAAATATTCCAAGATACCTTGTAATTGTAGTTATGGCTCTTGTTGTTGCTTATGTTTCTCAACATACAAGTGGAAAAGATTGGCCTATGTTGAAATCTCTTTTAGGTGAAAACTATTTAGTTGAGCAATTAGCTTGTATAGTAATTATGATGGCTTTTGTTGTGATTTTTGTTCTTAAAAGAGTGGAGAGTAGATTTTTGGCTATGTATGGAGCATTTTCATATGAAGTTTATTTAATTCACTGGCCATTAATGGGAAGATATGATATCTTCTTTGACTATCTTCCTTCTTGGGCAGCTGTGATTGTTTGGATGGTTGTATTTATTCTTGTAAGTATGATTTTACAAAGACTTGTGGCTCCTGTTAGTAGTTTTGTTGATAAAATTACAAAATAAAAAGTAGAGTTTAAAGCTCTACTTTTGCTTTACATATACTCCAAAATCTGTTGGAATTTCTACATTTTTATCATTAAATAGTCTTGCAAAATATAGCTCCCCATACTCTTGTTTTAGGTGTGAAGGGTCTATATAAGCATCTTTATTGTTTGAGACACTATTTTCATACATAAAATCCCAATATGGATGAATTTTTGCTATTTCTGCTTTCCATAAGTGAAAAATATCTAATTTATTTACATCTTTTAAAAGTTGTAACATATCAGAGTGAACGGCTGTTGTAAAAACTTTTAGGTTTATATTGTATTTTTCACACAACTCAACCATTAATTTATAGTAAGTCAAACTATCTTCTCCCCACTCTAAATAGTTCTCATATTTATCTTTGTAACCTTTTAAAGTTCCTTCCCACATAGCATCTTTTGGATTATTTTTAATCACAATACTTTGATGATAAGCGGTTATTCCACCATCTTTATATGTTGCTTCAATATTTTTATTATTTAAAACGTATTTAAGATATTTAAATAAAGGAACTTCAACATAGTGTTTTACTTGTTTAAAAAATGTAAATCCATTTTCAAGTAAATCTTTATCAAAATCACTATTATTCTCTTCAAGTCTTTGGCTAAAAGGGTAGAGATTTAAGCCAATTACAACATTTTTTATAGGAAAATTTTCTAAAGAGTATTTTAAATAGTAGTATTGCTCTTCAAGAGTTGAAAAGCTAAATCCAAGGTTATAAACCTTATCGTTTGTATATTTTTCTAAATCATTATTGTTTAAATAGTGAACTCTACTTCCACCAATAATAAGTGTATTTGGCTTAAAATTATTAAGTTCTACAAACTTTTGAGTTCTATATGCTAAAGCTACATCTTTATAAAGTCCTGTATTAAATCTATTATTCAATCCAACAGGATCTATAAGATATTTTATACCAATTCCCAAAGAAAATATTAAAAATGAGAAAATTATTGAATTAATGATATAAATTTTATGTTTTTTCATATTTTTCCTAAAATTGAAAGTATAAAAACTCTTTTGCACTTGAAAAAGTAAACAAACTAGCACCAATTAAAGCTATTGTGTAAAGAGTATATTTGATATTTGGTTTGAAATTTTCTGCAATTTCACCACTATTTTTAAATCCCAAAGCCAAAATTAAAGCAACAGCAATATAAAAACTTTGATAAATTGGGTCAATATGATATAGAGCTTCAAACTTTAGATTATACGGATTAAACATAGTTTTTATTACATACCAAGCATCACTAAAATCTTTTGCAACAAAGAGTGTTCTTGTTATTATTAATCCTACAAACATTAAAAACCAAGCTAAATAAAAATTCATCTGTAAGTTTGCTTTTTTCATCATATGTGCCATTACAACAAAAGCTCCATTTATCAATCCCCAAACAACAAAGGTCCAACCAGCACCATGCCAAAATCCAGATACAAAAAAAGTTATCATAATATTTAAATATATAATCCAAACTATATTTTTGTTTCCACCCAAACTTTTGTAGATATAATCTCCTAAAAATCGGCTCAAAGTCATATGCCATCTTCTCCAATAATCTGCAAAATTTCTAGCTTTATATGGAGAATTAAAGTTTTTTGGCAAATCAATATTAAACATTTTTGCAATTCCAATTGCCATATCAGCATATCCTGATAAATCAAAATAGTATGATAAAACATAAGAAGTTGAAGCATACCAAGCTTCTATTGTTGTAAGTTTTTGTGCATTATCAAAGGCATATTGTGCATAATCTGTAAGTGGATCCCCTAAAAGTGTCTTTTTAGATAGTCCAATAGCAAAAATAAAAAGCCCCAAAGAGATATTTTCCCACCTTAATAAACTTCTCCATTTAAGAGCAAACTGCGGCATCATCTCTTTGTGGTGAACTATTGGACCCATTAAAAGTTGTGGAAAAAATGTAATAAAAAGTGAGTAGTTTAAAAAGCTAAACTCTTTTACTTCTCCTCTATAATTATCAACCAAAAAAGCAATTTGTTGAAAGGTAAAATAACTAATTGCCAAAGGAAGAGCTAGATGAAGTAGGGGAGTTTGCGAATTAAATGCCCAATTAAAGTTTGTTATAAAAAAATCAGCATATTTAAAATACCCTAAAAGTGCAACATTTCCTAATATTCCAAATGTGAGCATATTTTTAGATGATTTTTTTCCTAAAGATTTTCCAACATAAAAGTTAAAAATCATACTTCCTAAAATTAAAAATAGATAAATTGGATTCCACCAAGAGTAGAAAAACAAACTTGCAAATACAAGCATTAATTTACTTAAATTTATCATTTTTATAGAGTTTAAATAAAAATATAATATTAATGTTATTGGTAAAAATAGTAGTAAAAACTCATAAGAATTAAAAAGCAAAGCGACCCTTTTTGTTTTTTAAAAAATTGTAGGAATTTATATAAAAATTGTGTATTAATTGAGTAAAGTAGGGTATAATCAGCCTTATGAATTTAGAAAAATTAGAAAATATTATAAATAATAGTTTAAAAGATAAAAATATTGAAGCAAAAAGAGTTTTTCATGGTCGTGGAAATTTTTATGATGATTTTTCTTACCTTACCGTTGATAGCTTAGACTCTATTTTATTTGCTACATTTTATGAAGAGAATTTGCTTGAGAAAGAGATTATTTCTGTTTTAGAAAAACTTGCAAAAAAACTCTTGTTTGAAGGTTTTATTATTCAAAGAAAATATAAAGATAGTGAGTTTTTTGAAGCAGTTCTTGGGGATATTCCAAATAATTTTTTTGTTGTTGAAAATGGACTGAAGTTCAAAATTGATTTCAAAAATAGGAATATTGGACTATTTTTTGATATGAAAAATACAAGAGAGTATTTAAAAAATATCTCAAAAGATAAGACTATTTTAAATCTTTTTTCTTATACTTGTGCCTTTTCTGTTGTTTCGGTATCTGGAGAAGCTTCAAAAGTTATAAATATTGATATGGGAAAAAATAGCCTAAGCATAGGAAGAGAAAATCACCATTTAAATAATCTAGATACGAAAAATGTTAAATTTTTGGCTCATAATATTTTGAAATCTTTTGGAAAAATAAAATCTCTTTCACCTTTTGATATTATAATTATAGATCCGCCATCGTTTCAAAAAGGCTCTTTTGTTGCTACTAAAGATTATGAAAAGATTATTAAAAGAGTTGGTGATTTTACAAAAAAAGGTTCATTGGTTTTTGCTTGTTTAAATGATCCATTTCTAAAAACTTCTTATTTGATTAATTTATTTGAAGAGTTTGCTCCTGATTTTAAATATGTAAAAAGAGTTGAAAACACAAAAGAGTTTATATCAAATAGCGATGAAAATGGTCTAAAAGTGTTAATTTTTGAAAAGATTTAGTATAATGAAAAAAATATGAAAAAAAGATTTGAGAAATGCAGTTTAAAATTACAAAAAATATAGAAAATTTAGAGATAGAAGAGATAAAAGATAATCTTCTTCACTACTCTTATGATAGTAAAACTTTAAAAGCTTTAGTAAAAAATAATATTTCAAAAGATGAAATTTCTTATATTACTGCATATAGTAGTTTTGTTGGAGAGATTTATGAAAATATTATTTATGAGTTACTTTTTAAATATGCTTTAGAAAATGATGAGATAAAAAGCTTTGTTTTAAAAGGTCCTTATCAATCAAAAGAGAATCAATTTATAAAAAGTGGACTTCTAATTGATAGAAGCTCGCAAATAGTTTATAAGTCTTCATATAAGGATATTAGCGAATTTGATGCACTATTTTTTACAAGCGATAGTATATATTTTGTTGAGATGAGTACATCTAAAAAGACTTCAAGTTTAAATAAAAGATTAGCAAAAAAATATGCTCTTTTAAAAATTATTTTTCCATCATTACAAATAAAAGCTTTAATTGTTTTGACTAAAGGTTCAAATGGTATAAAAAATTTCCCAGAATATGCAACAATTTGGCTAACAAACGATTTGCAAGACCAAGATTTAATTGAAAAAATAATTTTTGCAAAAAGAGTTAAAAATGAATTACAAACTTTAAATGCCCCAAAAAATAGTAAATATATTGAAGCATATAGTATAAAATATAAGAAATTTCCATATTTTCCAACTTTAGAGTGGATTTTGAATACTTCAAGAAAACATCCAAAATTTGAGGTTGATTTAAGGTTTTTTGCAAATCCAAAAATGTCTTTATATTTTGATATTTATACAAAACTATATATTGGATATGTAACAAGTAACGATTTTAAAGAGCTATTTAGCGATTTTTGTTATATTGTAAAAGATGATAAGATTATTGTTACTTTAGAAAAAATAAATCAAAATGAGATAGATATTGTTTACTATGTAAAAGAGACAAATGAGAAGTTACAAAGAGTAAGACTTTGTGGCGATAATGATGTGTCTATAAAAGAGAAAGAACCAGATGGTTTTACAAATGCTGAAGTTCGTTTTTTTATGAAGGTTTTAGAAGAGAGCCATAGATTAAGTATAGAAAATATAAAACATATATTGAAAAATATATCAATTATAAAATAGCCAAATTTTACAAAAAGAGTTTAATATATAAACTCTTTTTGTAGCTTGTCATAGTTGTAAATATCTTCTCTAAATTGTAAAACTCCATCTTTATCAACCCAAGATGTAAGATAGATTATGTGAATTGGAAGCTTATTATTTAAATTAAGAGCTTTCTCTTTTTTATCATTAAAGATTTCATTTATCTTTGATTTTTCTATATTTTGATTATCTGAAGATAGGATATCTAACAGATCATTTGGTTTTGATAATCTTATACAACCATGAGAATAAGCTCTTCTTGCATTTGCAAAAAGGTATTTATTTGGAGTATCGTGAAGATACACAGAGTGTTTATTTGGAAACATAAATTTCATTTTTCCAAGAGGATTTTTACTTCCAGGGCTTTGAGCCATTCTAAAAGATGACAATCCAGCACCATCTTCTAAAATTAAAGAGTCAATAATCTCTTTTGTATCCATTTTACCAGATTCGCTATCCCAACCAGCATAAATATCAATACCTTGAGAAGCTAGATAGCTTGGGTCTTTTACTAGTTTTGGAATAAGCTCTTTTTTTATAATACTTGAAGGTATGTTCCAAGCTGGATTAAGTACGATATAAGACATTTTGTCTGAAAAAATAGGAGTAGGGAACTTCACATCTCCAACAATTACAGCCATATCAAGCTTTATCTCATTGTTTTCAATCATTTTTAAATTGTATTCAGGAATATTTACAATTAAGTATTTTTCTCCAAAATCTCTTGGAAGCCATCTCATTCTTTCTATGTTTAATCTAATTTGTTTTATTTTCTCTTTTGCACTTTTATTTAAAAAAGCTTGTGTAGAAGCTCCAACTATTCCATCTGATAAAAGTCCATGTTGTTTTTGAAAAGAGACAACAGCCTCTTTTAAATCTTCATCAAAATACTCTTCACAAGGAATAGTTTGTGAAAAAGTCTCCTCTTTTGTTTCATCTTTCTCTTTTTTGCTATCTTGTTCTGTTTCTATATTATTTGTAACAATATTTCCTATATTTACACTATTTTGACAAGTTTTTTGTAAATCATTACTTTGAAAAAGTCTATCTCTTAAAATTTTTACATTATCTCCATTATCCCCTAATCTGAGAGTTTTAAAAGCAGGAAGTTTTATATAATCACCAGCTTCAATGATTTTTTCAAGATTATCAATAGATTTAGCTAACTCTTTTTTATGTGGATAGTTTGTATCTAGTTTTTCTTGGATTACTTCAATATTATTGCTTGAAATCATATCTTCTAAAATCTTTTTTGTATCATTTTTTACAAAAACTCTATCCCATTGAACATCAATATCTTTAAGCCTTACCTCTTTTAATTTCTTTTGAAATTCATCCCATTTTATAGAACCCCTTAGCAAAAATCCAGAGTATTTATCATATATTTCTGTTAATAATATCTCAATATCCAAAAGTTCTTTATTGTAGTTTTGACTATCTTTGTCTAAAGATGATATTTTTGATTCAAGAGTGTTTATATTAAAAAGCTCATTTGCCTTTGGTTTATACACGGGGTCGTTTTTTACTAGATTAATAAACTCTAAAGAGATATTTTTTAATCCATTTTCGTCTAGCCAATAACTTTTTTTACTATTTAAATAGTATGTTTTTAATCTATCGGCTTTAATTAAAGTTGTTTTCGCACCTTTATTTAAATAGTTTTCTAGTTCTAAGTTTATACTTGAAGAGAATAGATAACTATTTAATAATAAAATAGGAAGTGCTAATTTGTAGTTTAACATTTCTGTCTCCATGTGAAATAAAAGATTTAAAATACCAAAAAATAAGTTAAAAACAAATTTAAATCTATAAGCTATAAGTATTTTTTGGATATTCTTATAAAAATATACAAAAGGTATGAATATGACAAAAATATTAAAATTTTCAATTTTGGCTCTTTCAAGTGCTATTTTATTTACAGCTTGTGGAGGAGAAAGTCCAAAAGATGCAACTGAAAAATTTTATACTTCACTTAAAAATGGAGATGTAGCAACATATAAAAAATATTCAACAGATACAACACAAAGGTTGATGGGGCTTACATTTACTATGGGTTGTTTTAATAAGGATTTAAAAGTTGATAGTGAATTATCAGCTTGTATGAAAGATATTTTCAAAGATATGAGTGGCTTTAAAGTTCTTGATGTGCAAGAACACAATAAAGTTAGTGCCACAGTTATTGTTGAAGAAAAACGAAATGATAGTGTAAAAAACAATACAGTTGAATTAGAAAAATTAGATGAACAGTGGAAAGTTAGTATCAAAAAATAATGAAAATTAGGATTTTTGCTCTTATATTTCTGCTTTTTTTTGCCTATTATGAAGTTCTTAAATTTCTTAATAAAAAAGAGGATAGTTTAAGTGAAGATAGTATTAAAAACCAGCTTGAACTAAAAAGTGGAGATATAATTTTTAGGAAAGAGTCAAATATCCTAAGCGATATGTTTTCAAATATCGATAAATCAGCTTATTCTCATATAGGTATTGTTTTAAAAAAAGATGAAAAAATCTTGATTTATCATATGGAAGCAGATGATAAAAATGATGATTTAAAGATACAAACTATTCAAGAGTTTACAAAAATTGCAAAGAAAATAGCAATTTATAGGTCAAAAGATAGCTTTGATGAGCAAAAATTAATAGAACTTTTAGATAATTATGAAAAAAATCAAATAAAATTTGACTATACATTTACTTTAGACAACGATACTTTATATTGCACAGAGTTTATAAATGATATTTATTTTAAACTTATAAATAAAAATATATATACATATTTATTTGATTTTTATGGCTTAAGTGGAATTACAATAAAAAGTATATTAGAAAATAGAGATTTGGAAAAAAGATTTGAGATTGATTTTTAAAATTTTATAAAATTCTGATAAACTAACATAAAATATATTAAGGAAATATTTATGACATTGCTTTTTTTATATCTATTTTTAGCACTTTTTTTCTCAACACTTTGTTCAATTTTAGAAGCAACGGTTTTATCTTCTACACCTTCATATATTGAAAGTATGGATAAAAATAGTTATAGTGCAAAAAGTATAGATTTAGTAAAAAATATGAAAAGTGATATAGATAAATCTATTTCAGCTATTTTAACTCTAAACACTTTTGCCCATACAATGGGAGCTGCTGGAGTTGGAGCTCAAGCAGCTATTGTATTTGGTGAGCAGTGGCAAAGTTTAGTAGCATTTATTCTTACACTTTTAGTTTTGTATATAACTGAAATTTATCCAAAAACTTATGCTGCACTTTACTGGAAAAGATTTTTAGTTCCAACAGCTTATACAATCTCATTTTTAATAAAAGTAACTTACCCATTTATTTGGCTTGGAACAAAGATTACAAATTACATTCAAAAGAATAAAAAAGAGGAAGCAAATTTCTCAAAAGATGAGATTATGGCTTTGGTTAATTTAAGTGAAAAAGAGGGGAGTATTCACTCAAAAGAGAGTGATTTTATTGAGAATTTATTTAAATTGAAAAGTATTAAAGCAAAAGATATTATGACTCCAAGAAGTGTTGTTTTTGCACTGGAAAAAAATACCAGCATAAAAGATGCAGTTAAGTACGATAAAACAGATGTTTATTCAAGAATTCCAGTTTATGATACTGTTGTTGATAATATATTAGGAGTTGTTTTTAATAAAACTATTTTATCTGAAAGGGTTAAAAAGAGCAAGAAGAAAAAGTTAGAAGATATAATGCTTCCTGTTTATAAGGTTTCAGAAAATCTGCCAATATCAATATTGCTTGATATGTTTTTAAGAAGAAAATCTCATCTTTTTATAGTTCAAGACTCTTATGGACAAACAAGTGGAGTTGTAACTTTAGAAGATGCTTTAGAGACACTTTTGGGTGTTGAAATTGTAGATGAGATGGATTTGGTTACAGATATGCAAGAGTTTGCAAAAACAAAAAGTAAAAATTTAAAGAAAATCTTATCAGTATAAAGGAGCAGTTTTGCAAAACTTAAATAAAGAGATAGATTTTGCTAGGGCATTTTATTTTTTGGCTTTTATGTTTTTAGTTGTTTTCTCTTTTAATAGTCTAAGCTCAGTTTTAACTCCCATTGCAATAGCGTTTTTTATCTGGTTTTTGATAAATGCTTTTGCAAATCAGATAAAAAAAATTCCATATATAAATAAAAAAGTTCTAGATTTTATAGCAACTCCTTTATCCTTAATAATAATTATCTATTCAATGATAAAAATAGGAACTTTTATAACTTCGAGTATGATGGAGTTAAGCTCTGTTGTTTCACAGCTTGATTCAAAAATAAATATTGTAATAGACAAAATCTCAATATTAACTTCTATTGATGTAAAAGAGCCTTTGGAAAAGTTTTTTCAAGAGTTCAATATGGCTTCTTTACTAAATAGAATTTTTATGGCTTTTAGTTCAATTTTGAGTAATATGATGCAGATTTTTTTGTATGTTCTTTTTTTATTGATTGATCAGAGATTTTTTAATTTAAAACTAAATGCTCTTTTTCCAAAAAAAGAGAATAAGGATAAAGCACAAAATATCTTATTTTCCATTTCACAAAGTATTAGAACTTATATTTTAATTACAACAATTGTAAGTTTAGTGACAGGTTTTTTAACTTTTGTTATATGTCAATATTTTGGTTTACAAGGTTCTGTCTTATGGGGATTTATTGCCTTTATTTTAAACTTTATTCCTACAATTGGAACTATTGTTGCTGTTTTAATTCCTACAGTTTTTGCTTTAATTCAACTAACAGATTTTAGCTCGATTTTATCTTTATTTATTGCTTTAGTTGTAATTCAATTTGTAATAGGAAATGTGATTTATCCACGACTTATGGGAAATAGCTTAAATATCTCTCAATTTGTTGTTATTTTATCTTTAGTTGTTTGGGGTGCTATGTGGGGAACTATTGGAATGTTTTTGGCTATTCCTATAATGATGATTTTATTGATTATTTTATCTCAATTTGAAAGTACAAAAAGTTTAGCTATTTTAATCTCTGAAGATGGTAATATTTTAAGAAGTAGATAAAATATATTATAATAACCAAGGAAGTGCTAAAGCACAAAATCCTCAGCTTAAGTTTTAGCACTCCTGCCAAAGAAGTTCTAGTTTTACATTAAAAATATCAGATCTTTTTGGATTTATAAAAATCTCTTCAATTTGGAGATTTGATATGGAGTTTTGTTCTTTTATCTTTGAAACTTCATTTTCCAAAGTAGTTTGAAGAGTATTTTTTTGCTCTATTAAAAAATTTATCTCATTTTCTACCACTTTAATATCATTTCGCTCTTTTAAGATTTTATTTGCACCCCTTGCTCCACTTGCAACTTTTCCTAAGTTTGAAGCTGCACTTCCTTTTCCAAAAAAAGCTCCTAAAATTGAAGTTCCAATATTTAATAAAGTATCAGTTGTTGAAGCATTTGCTTCTCTTTGCTCTTTGTCTAATTTTTCATATAGTTTTGATAGTTTTAAATCCAAAGAGTCACTATCTTTTAGATATTTTGTCTTGATTTTTTCTAATTCCAAATCAATTTTTTCATTTAATCTATCTTGAACTCTAATTTTAAAATCATTAAGAGTTTCATCTTGTTTTGAAGATAGTTTTAAAGAGTCTATTTTATAGACACTAAGCTTTGAAGTTCTATATAAATAGTCTGTAAAATCTCTCTCAATTTGTTTTAAATCTTTTCCATTTTTTACAAAATTTGGCACTTCATAGTAGCAAGAGTTACTTTTCTCTTTTACTTCAAAATTTGTATATTCAATCTCCTCTTTTTCATCAAAATTTATCTCTTTCATATTTTCATCAAGATAAAATTTATATCTTACAAACTCTTCAACATCAATAGTTTTTGTACTGTTTACATATCTAACAGAGCTTGAACATAAAAGATAAGCTTGCATATAATAGTTGCTATTTTGTGATTTATAGCTATAAATCTCATTTATACCACTCATTAAAATTGGTTTTGAAATACCTTTTGATACATCTATTGAGTGATTATTTTGATTTTCTACTATTTTATTTTCATCTTTTTTAGAGCTTTTTTTACTACTCATTAGTTTTTTTATTCCATCTTTTGGAATAGGACCTTTTAGATAAGATAATGCCCATCTTGTTTCAAATACCTTTATTCCATCATCATTTATATTATTTAAAATAAAGTTTCTTTTCTCTAAATTTGATAGCATTGATGCAATTTGTGCTTTATTTATACCTTCACTAGCACTACTTAAACCATCTATTACTCTATCAATATCTTGTTTTGTTTGAAGTCTTCCTAAAAACCAAGTTCCAATATTTGACAAACCTTTATAATCTATATCAACTGGATTTTGTGTTGAAAGTATAATACCAATACCAAAGCTTCTAGCTTGTTTTAAAAGTGTAAGCATTGGTTGTTTTGATGGTGGATTTCCTAATGGAGGAAAATATCCAAAAATTTCATCCATATAAAGTAGGGCTTTTAAAGATGTTGTTCCCTCTTGTCTTCTCATCCAAGCTACCATTTGGTTTAGTAAAATAGTTACAAAAAACATTCTTTGAGTATCGTTTAGATGTGCAATTGAAAATATATTTACTTTTGCTTTTCCATTTTCATCATAAAGTAGTTTTGAAATATCTAAAGTTTCTCCTTCAATCCAAGTTGAAAAAGATGGATTTGCAATAATACCATTTAATTTTAGAGCTAATTTTAATCTATCACTTTGAGAAAAAAATGTTTCCAAATCAAAAACCCCAATTTTTGAAAATGGAGGATTGACTATTAAATTTATTAACTCTTCAAGACTTAAATCTTTTTGTTCTTTAAATTGATTTAAAAAAATTGAAGATAGTAAAATTGACTCTTTTGAATTTGAATCAGCTTTCTCTTCAATTAGTGCTAAGATTGAGCTAACAGTTGAATTTATAAGAGAAACTAAAAGTTCATTATCTTCTAATACCTCTTTTGAAGGAGCTTTAAAAGAGCTAAGAATAGAGATTTGAACTCCTGCATCACTTCCTGGTGTGTATATTGTAAAATCTGCAGAATTTTTTAGTTTTTCTATTCTTGAAGCATCTTGAAAATCATCTTCTAAACCTTTTTTCCATAAATTAGCACGACTTTGAGCAAACTCTTGTACAGTTTTTCCACTATTTATAGCTTCTTGCTCTTCAATCCAAGGTTCAAAATCACTAGCTTCTAAATTTGGAAAAGTAAGAAGTAAGTTTGTCATATCTCCTTTTGGATCAATTATAATTGAAGGAATATTATCAATAGCCGCTTCTTCTAGTAAAGAGATTCCAAGCCCTGTTTTTCCGCTTCCTGTCATTCCTATAATTGCTGCGTGTGTTAGTAAATCTTTATTTTGATAAACTAAAGGCATTTTTTTACCATCTACTTGCTGTTTACCTATATAAAAAAGTTTTAAACTCTCATAATCAAATGTATTTGACATTTTTCAACCTCTAAATTTAAAATAGCTTCGATTATATCAAAAAAAAGATGAATACAAAAATTATTTTATTTTAGTATAATAGGAGTAACAAAACTTTAAAGGAGGCTAGATATGGAAATAGGAATTATTCCAAGAATGGATCAATACAAAGATAACAAAAATGTAGAGATGCAACAAGTAAAATCTACTTCAGATTCTGCATCAATTAATAATAAAAAAGATTTAGAGCAAATTCAACAAGCAATACTTTCTAAAGCTAAAGAGAGTAAAGTTGTTGAGCAAGTTAAGGCAGATCCTGCAAAAGTTGCAGCAAAATTTGAAACTTTAATCTCAAATATAAATTTTGGCTACAACAAAGAGTCAAAAGATTTTTATGTAAAAGTTACAAGAGGTGATATTGAAAACCAATACCCAACAGAAGAGATGATGAGAGTAAAAGCTTTTGTTTTAAGTATGCAAGAAGCTGCTTTAAATAGTGATAATTAAACTCTTAGTTCCATTTTTGGAACTAAGATACTTTAAAAATCTATATCTTATTTAGAAGATTATCTATCTTTTTATTTGAATCAATAATCTTATTTAAGCTAATATTTCCACTTACAATTTGACTATAAACCGTATTTACAATCTCTTGCAAAGTTATTGGTTTTGCTAGTTGATTTGCAAAAAGTAGAATATTTATACCGCTATTTATAGCTAAAGTTAAAGTCTGCTTTAAATCATAATGTTTAGATATAGCACTCATTTGTAAATCATCACTTATTAAAACACCTTGAAATCCTAAATCTTCTCTTAAAAGCTTTGTATTTATATTGTATGATAGTGTTGCTGGATAGTTTTTGTCTAAGTTTTCATTAAAAACATGGGCCGACATAATAATATCAACCTTAGCATTTTTTATAAAATAGATATAAGGTTCAAGCTCTTTTTTGCTCCAAGTTTTTGAAATATCCACAAAACCTAAATGCGAATCACCCAAAGATGAGCCATGGCCTGGAAAATGTTTTAGACTTGACAAAACACCTTCTTTTTTCATCTCATCAACAAAAATAGATGCATATTTTGTAACATTTGCACTATCTTTTCCAAAACTTCTTCCTCTTGTTACAATTACCTTATTTTGCTCATTTAGTGCTAAATCAACAACAGGAGCAAAGTTTAGATTTATACCGACATTTTTTAATTCAATTGCCAAATCTTTGTAGCTTTTTTTTGCAAAACTTTCATCTTTTTGCCCAATTTCACTAGCTTTTGAAGTATTTACAAAACCAATATCACTTTTTAATCTTTGGACAACTCCTCCTTCTTGATCAATTGATATAAGAAGTTTTCTATTTGAAATGGCTTGAAGCTCTTTATTTAGGCTTTTTAATTGAGCTTTGTTCTCTATATTTTTTGCTTTTGTCTTATCGTTTGGATCTTTATCAAATAAAATAACTCCTCCTAAACCAGCTTCAATATCTTTATATATTTGGCTATTTTTATCTATTTTAGTACCTGAAAAGCCTAAAACAACCATATTTGCAATCTGTTTTTTTATCTCTTGTTCACTTAAAATTGTACTTGCAAAAGTAAAATTAAGTGCCATTAAAATCAAAAATAATATTCTCATAAATCTCCTATTTCATCCAATTCTTATAATTTACAAAGCTTGGAAACTGTTTTTTAAAATCATCATCTTCAAAAGAGTAAGTGTAATTTTCCATATACTCTTTTAAAATCTCATAAGATTTTTTAAGTTCCAAAAATTTCTCATGACTTCCACCATTCATATCTGGATGGTATTTTTTTGAAAGTTTTAAGTATCTATTTTTTATATCTTTTTTGCTCATATTTGAGATAATTCCAAACATCTCAACAGCTTTTTTAAACTCTTCATAACTCATTTATTAATCCTTTGAATATTGATTATACAAAATCTTAAATCTTAATCTACTTATTATTCTAATCTATTTTGCTATACTTTGAAAAATTTTACAAAAAGAGCAAATATGCAAATACTATCAAAAGATGAAACAGTCGAAAATTCATTAAAAAAAATGAGAAAAATAATTGAAGATTTTGGATACAAAATCAAACTTTCAAAAGAGAAAAATCCCATAAAAAATGCATTTTCAGTAAATTTAAGCCTTGAAGGTGCAAATAACTATATATTTTCCAATGGAAAAGGAGCATTATTAAACTCTTGCTTGGCTAGTGCTTATGGAGAATTTATTGAAAGATTACAGACAAATTTATATTTTAATGACTATTATTTAGATAATAGAAAATTTTTTAAAGATCAAAAAGAGTTTGATTTAAACGATGATTTTTTGAGTGATGAACTGAAAAATTACTATAATTTTGAAGATATTCAAGCTGAAGATTTTTTGGATTTCAACTCAAATAGTTTTGATAAAATTATATCTTTACCTTTTATAAATCAAACAACAAAAGATATTGAGTATTTTCCAATAAATCTTTTAATAAATCTATATGCAAGTAATGGATTATCAACAGGAAATAGCCCAAATGAGGCAAAAGTTCAGGCTTTAAGTGAGATTTTTGAAAGATATGTAAAATTAAAAGTGATAAAAGAAGGTCTTGCTCTTCCTGAATTTCCAAAAGATATTATAAATAGTTTTCCTAATCTTGCTTTGGGAATTAAGGAGCTAGAAGATTATGGGTATAAAATTAAGGTTTATGATGCATCTTTAGGGGGAGTTTTTCCAGTAACCGCAATAGCTTTTATAAATCCAAAAAACAATACACTTTTTTTATCTTTTGGTAGCCACAATATTCTTGAAGTATCTCTTGAAAGAACCTTTACCGAGCTTTTGCAAGGAAGAGAGATAGATGAATTAGATGATTTTTCAAAACCTAGTTTTGATGAAGAAGATTTTGCTTCAAGCTCAAACTTAGAATCACACTTTATTGACTCAAATGCAAAAGTAGGAATGCAGTTTTTAAGCTTAAAAAAATCATTTTCTTATACTCCTTGGAAGTTTCATAAAGATAGTTCACAAGAGCAATTTGCTTTGCTAAAAGAGATTTTGGATAACGAAAATAAAACTATGTATATTAGAGAATATAACTATTTAGGCTTCTATTCTTGTCAAATTATTGTTCCAGATTTTTCTGAAATTTACCCTTTTGAAGATATGATTTATAACAATAAAAATCAGGGAAAATTAATTCGAAATTTCATTTTAAATCGAGATGATTATGATTTAAATGAACTTTTTGATGAGTTAAATGGTTTTGATGATTTAGTAAATGTTGGTGCTTTTATTGGAGTATTATTTAAAAAACCATTTATTTTGGCTGAGTTTAAGGCTGATATTTTAATAAAACTAGAAGAGTTTGATGAAGCAATTTTTCATTTAGAGCTATCAAAAAATCCATTTTCTTACCTTCTTGCTCAAATTTTAAGAGCATATACAAGTGATTTGGATTTGGAAGATTATAAAGAAGCATTGAATTTATTATTTGATGAAGATGATGTAAAAAGAGCCTTTGATATTATTTTCAAAAAAGAGTTTTTAGTATCTCTTGAGTATTCAGATGAGTATAAAAATATTTTGGCTTTGTTTGATTCAAAAAAGGATAGAAGATAATCTTCTATTCCTAAAATATCTTATAGATTTAAGATAATTCACTCATTTTTTCATCAAAAACTCTATTTATCTCCTCTATTTTTTGCATAATTTCCAAAATCTCATTTTCTACTTTTGTTTTATCTACTCCAAAAAGTGTTGAAGCTTTGCTTTCAAGCTCTTCTATTTGGGCTTTTAGTGGTTTTAAATCTTGGCTCTTTTTAGCAACAAGTTCTGCTCTTAGCTTTTTGCTCTCTTTTTTATTTATCTTTGGTTTATCGCTTTTCTCTTTTTTTTCACTTGTTTTTGTAGGTTTTGCATCAAGAATATCATCTCCCCATCCTATTTTTTCCAAAAACTCATCATAAGTTCCGTTGAAATAATCAGCTCCATCATTTGTAAAAACTATCAATCTATCACAAACTGCTCTTA
>CAYQFC010000008.1:0-18755 GCA_964416585.1 uncultured Aliarcobacter sp. | reverse complement strand
AGCACCTTTTCCTGGTTTTAATTCAATATTATGAACCATTGTTCCAACAGGAATACTTGCTAATTGCATTGCATTTCCTGGTAAAATATCAAGTCCAGAAATAGCAGATTGTACTTTATCTCCAACTTTCATACCTGAAGGTTGAATAATATATCTTTTATCTCCATCAACATAAGAAACTAAACAGATTCTACAGTTTCTGTATGGGTCATATTCAACAGTTGCAATAGTACCTTCAATTCCAAATTTATCTCTTTTGAAATCAATAATTCTATATAATTTTTTAGCACCTGCTTCTTTGTGTCTTGATGTAATTCTTCCATTATTATTTCTACCAGCTGCAGCTTTTACTCTTACAAGTAAGCTTCTTACTGTTGGTTTTGAAGTAATATCAGAGCTATCAATAACTGACATAAATCTTCTAGCAGGAGTTATTGGTCTAAATTTTTTAATTGCCATTTTTTACTCCTTATGCTGAAAGGTTCGCAATTGCTGCGCCCTCTGGTAATGTTACATAGAATTTTTTGAAATCAACTCTTTTTCCAAGTTTTCCTCTAAATCTTTTAACTTTACCATCTTGTCTTAAAGAGTTGATTTTTGTTGGAGTTACTCCAAAATACTCTTTGAAAACCTCTTTTAAACCTGTTTTAGTCATTCTAGGACTAGTTTGAACAACGATTACACCGTTTTCTTGAAGCTCAATTGTTTTTTCTGTATATAAAATTGATTTAATATCTGTAATATCTGCCATTTTAAGCCTCTTTTGTTAATAAATCAAGTACTGATTTTTCAATTAAAACAGAGTGATAAACCGCAAGTAAATATGCATTTACTTCTTGTTTTTCAATCACATAACAGTTTTTAATATTTCTAAATGCTAAATAAGTTTTCTCATCAATTGTATCAACAACAATTAATGTATCTCTCTTATTAATTTTACTTAAAACTGCAACCGCATCTTTTGTTTTTCCAGACTCTAATTTAATAGAATCAACAACAAAAAGTGAACCATTGTTTGCTTGTGCATTTAAAGCATATTTAAGTGCTAAAGCTTTTTGCTTTTTGTTTACTTTTTGCTCGTAGTTTCTTTTTGTAGGACCAAAAATAACTCCTCCACCAACAAATAGTGGTGATCTTTTAGAACCCCATCTAGCAGCTCCAGAACCTTTTTGAGCTTTAGGTTTTTTACCACCACCACTTACTTGTGCTCTAGTTTTAGCAGCAGCAGTGTTTGCTCTTAAAGATGATAAATATGATTTCACATATAAATATAAGTTATGTTTGTTAATCTCTTCATAACTTGCTGGTAAAACTACTTCACCATTATTTTCATAATTTGTATTTAATACTATTGCTTTACTCATTTAGCAACCTTTACTTTTCCTAATCTTCCATTAGCTCCAGATACTGAACCTTTAAGAACTAAAATTCCAGTTTCTGCATCAAATGATAGAATTTCATTTTTTACAGTTACATTTGTATTTCCGTATTGTCCTGGCATTTTTTTACCTGGTTGAACTCTTCCTGGGAACTCACAGTTACCAATTGAACCTGTTCTTTTACCCATTCTATGTCCGTGAGCATTTCTTCCACCAGCAAAATTCCATCTTTTTACAACCCCTGAGAAACCTCTACCTTTTGTTCTAAAAGTTGTTTTAACGATTTTTGCTTCACCTAAACCAGTAACATCTAAATCTCCAGCTTCACTATTTGCTACAGTAATTGTTGCAAATCTGTTAAACTCTTTAGATAGGTTATATTTTTTTTGTTGTCCCTCAATAGCTTTGTTAAATTTTTTACCACTGCTATAAGAAACTAGTGCTACACCATCAGTTACTTGACATACTTTTGTATCAATAACTTTTAAAAGTGTAACCGCTGTACTAGGAACAGATACTGTTCTACTCATACCGATTTTTTGAACTATAAATTCCATCTTGTATTACCCTTTCTACTTATTCTTGACCCATTGATCTTACTTCAACATCAACCTCAGGAGCTAAGTCTAGTTTCATTAAAGAATCAACTGTATCAGCTGTTGCTGAAATAATGTCAATAATTCTTGAATGAACTCTAATCTCAAATTGCTCTCTTGAATCTTTGTTTACGTGAGGACCTTTGATAACTGTATATCTTCTGATTTTTGTAGGAAGAGGGATTGGACCTCTTAAATCAGCACCAGTTCTCTTTACAGCTTCAACAATTGAAGCAACACTTCTGTCTAAAACTCTGTGATCATAAGCTTTAAGCTTTAATCTGATTTTTTCCATTGATTTTCCTTTAAAGAACTCGTTAGACTCCAATAAATTGGCTCTAACCACATTAAGTGGACGCGGATTATAACTTAAAATATGTTAAATGTCAATAAGTATGGGGCTTTTAAAAAAAAATAGTTAAATTTATTTCCTTTTGAAAAGGAATAAAATGCACAATTTGAGTATATACAAAGCTAAGATTAAGCAAAGAAAGAGTGTTCTCTTTCTTTGTTAATTAAAATTCTAAATCTTCTCCACAATTTTGGCAGAAATTCATTCCATTTATTGTGAAACTTTTACAATTTTTGCACTCAATATTTAATCTATTATTACAAATAGGACAGAAATTCATAGAAACATATGAGACTCTATTTCCACAAGAGTTGCAAAGATTTTGATTATAAAATTGAATTTTAGAGATTTTATTATTTTTTAGTTTTTCATTATCTTCTTTAAATTTCTTCTGTATTTTTATAATAATAATTGCAAAAATAACTACAAAAACTACTACTAATATATAGTAAACTATAAAAGGAATATCCAAATTATAGAAAAATTCAATTACTTTTGATAAAAAAACTTTTGGTAAAAATTTATAAATAATTAAAAAAATTGTATATAGAGTTGGAATTAAGGCAACAAAAAATAGGTTCTTAAAAATTATATAAAGTATATATTTTTCATCTTTTAAGTATTTTTTCATAATATAAAAAAATGAAAAAACCAAAGGCAATAAAAATATCATCTTAATAATTTCAATCATATAGTAGTAGTATCTAAAATCCTTCTCTTCATCTTTTAAATACTGCTCTTTATTGTTTTTTATATACTCTTCCAAATCCTTAACAGCTAAATTATTCTCAAAATCTAAAAATATCTTCTCCTTTGCTATTTTATATTTTTGCATTTCATTTAAAGCTTCATCATATTTAGCTTTTATATTTTCAGAATTAATAGAATCTTCTAGTATAGATTTACTACTATTTTGTTCTGCCATTTTTTCAAAAAGTATTGTGTTGTAGTTGCTTCTAAAATAATCTAAATCACCTTGTATTTTATATATTTTATTGTTTAGTTCAGAAATCTCTTCTTCTGTTCTTTTAATATCAATTTGCTCTTTTATAAGAGTTACTTTTTTGTTTAACTCTTCACATCTAAAATCTATATCGCCAGTTTTTTTAGTAATTTTTTCACGATAAGAGCCTTCATCATCTTTATAATAGTGTATCAAAGTGATAAGATTATTTATATTTGTAGTATCTTTATATTGCATAAGGTTTTTACAATAATATGGATATTTACCTATTGGAGAGTTTACAAATTGTGTTTGAAAGCTTAAGCCTTCTAAAATTATATTAAATACAATAATATTTAAAATAACTATAAAAAGTATGCTTAGTTTTGATAAGTTCTCTTTTGCACCATATACAAAATTATTTTTGTAGAATTTTTGAATAAATCCTTTCATTTCTTTCCTTGACATAAATATTAAGGAATAGTAACATAAAGATTATAAGAAATATTTTTTACTATTATTTTTTAATTTTTCAAATATAGCTTTAAAATCAGCTGGATAGACTCTAGTACCGCTAATAGTTGTGATAAAATTTGTGTCACCTATCCATCTTGGAACTAAGTGATAATGAACATGTTGCTCAATTCCAGCACCTGCAGCCTTTCCTAAATTCATACCAATATTTACACCTTCACAAGGCATAACTTCTTTTAGAAGCTTAACAGCCTCTTTTACTCTTTTTGAAACTCTTTGCCAAACTTCTTCTTCTAAATCTTCAACATTTGATGTATGAAAATATGGAACAACCATAATATGAGCTGGGCTATATGGATATTTATTCATAACCACATAACAAATATCATCATAAAAGATTACTTCATATTTTTCATCATCTTTATGCTTTGAAATATGGCAAAATACACACTCTTTTATCTTCTCATCGCTCACATAATTGTATCGCCAAGGTGCATATAAGTGTTCCATTTTTTATCCTAAATAAAATTTGGTGCATCATTTGCAAATAGAATTAAATCTCCAACTCTTGTATTGCTTGCAAGAATAGTTTGCATTTTTGATTTGTCTTTTAAAATTATTAATTTATTTTTATCAATATTTGATACAAAAATATGGGTATTTAAACTTCCAGTTACAATTACTAAATTAAAATTATCATTAATGGCTTTTGCCAACATAATATTTGCCGTATCACTAGCTTCAACCAATCCAGGAGTTATAATAACCTTTCTTCCATCGTGTGTTGAAGAGATATTTATAGCTTCCAACACTCCTTCAAGATTTCCATTAAAAGAGTCATCTAGAATTATTTTTCCATTTTGTTCAATCTTTTGAAGTCTATGCTCTACTTGTGGAATTGTTGTAAGAGCAGCTTTTATCTCCAAAATACTCATTCCTAAATTATATGCAACTAAAATTACTGCTGTTAGGTTTATAGCATTAAAACTTCCCAAAATTGGTGCTTGAAACTCTTCTATTCTGCCACCAACTTCAACTTCAAAAGATATTCCATTAAGATCACTTCTTAAGATTCTTAAATTATTTGGAAACTTTGTTATTTTAGGATAGCTATTTATTGGGACACTTTCATGCACAAAACCCATCTCCATTCTGGGAGATTTTAATATCTCCATTTTTGTATGAATTATATTATTTAGAGTTTTGAAATACTCAATATGTTGCTCCCCAACACTTCCAATTACACAAATTTGTGGTTCTAAAAAAAGAGAAATATCTTCTATATCTCCTTTTACTCTTGCTCCTGCTTCTGCTATATATATTTGTGTATCAAGTGGTAAATCTCTATTAACATCCAAAACAATTCCTGCAATTGTATTTACACTTCTTGGTGTTTTGTATACTTTAAATCTTGATTTTAAAACATGGTATAAAAAATTTTTAATTGAAGTTTTTCCATAAGAAGCAGTAATTGCAACTATTCTAAGTCCTGCGATACTTTTGTGTCTTTGTTTTGCTCTATTTTTAAAGCTAATAAAAAATATTTTTTCCAAAATAGTACTTATAATATATGTTAATACTAAAGGAATAAATATTATTTTATCTACACAATCTTCATAGCTAAGACATAATGCAATTATTATAAATGTTAAAATAAGCAAAATTGCCAAAAATCTCTTTACTCTTGCAGTTAAAATAAGAGTGTTTGTGAGCTTTTTATTCCACAAAATAAAACTAATAAAATAGACAATAAAATAAATAGGAAAATATATTTCAGGTATTAGATAAAAAAGAATTATTGGCGATAAAAAATATGTTATATGCCACTGCCATTTATGGTGCTTGAAGATAACTCTTTCAAGTTTATAGTTGTACCATTGAAGATTGGTAATTAAATACCAACCCAAACTCATTATTAATATAATATGTATAGCAATATTAATATATTCCATCTTCTACTCTTTTGCTTATATTTTCTGCATATTTTAGGAAAAAATAGTGATCGCCATCGTAAGAGAAAAAGCTTGATTTTTTAATTAAACTAGCTATTTTTTCACCTGATTTTAAAGATGTTGCTCTGTCTTTTTCGCCCCAAAATATAAAAGTTTTATTTGAAAACTCTTCAAACTTTGAGCTAAAATCTTCATCTACAACATTTTTAAAAGTAGAATACATATTTTCACTCATTTTTTCAACATCCTTGCTTCTAAAAACTTTTGTAAAATTTTTTAATCCAAAACTATTTAAAAGTTTAGCAAAGAAAATTTTAATTTTTACATTTTTTGATTTCTCTTCTAAAATCCCTGCACTACTCAAAAGTATTAAGTTTTGTGGATTTAATAAAGTAGCTACTTTTCCACCAAAAGAGTGACCAAAAATAGCTATTGGTTTTGAATTTATACTAAGTAAAAACTCTTTTATAATATTTGCATAATCATTTGTAGTTAAAATATTAGAGTTTGAACTCTTCCCAAAACCAGGCATATCAAGATAAATATGCCTGTAATCTTCTAAGTAAGGTGAAAAAGCACTTTTCATAATCTCTTTATTCGAGCCCCAACCATGCAAAAATAAAATATCTTTTGATGAATTTAAATTTACAATCTCATAAGATAGCTCAAAAGCCATATTATCTAGCTTTATGCTCTTTATTGCCAAAATTATTTCCCTTTTGCACTTTGGATTTTATTTACATACTCATATGTTATTGGAATATCTTTTTTCTTTGGTAGATTTGAAGCAACTTTTGTAAATAAATCTTGAAAATCACCAAACAGATAGTTTGCCATAGAACCAGGAATTGAATTTATCTCATTTAAATAAACTTTATCTTCAATAACAAAAAAATCACATCTAATAATTGAACCTTCAAAAATAGTGTTATACAATCTTTTAAAACTCTCTTTAATCTCACTATTTAATTTTTCTCCCAAATCAACCTCTTTTGCTTTTGAAGTTCTTGAAAAATCAAGATATTTTTTATCAAAATCCAAAAATTCAGCCTTTTGTGGCTCTTCAATAATTGAAAAAATAAACTCTCCATTTACTCTTGTTCCTGCAAGATTATACTCTTTTACTCCACTAATAAAAGGTTCTATAATAATTGCATCATCAAATTCAAAAGCAACATCAAGTGCATAGTTTAGCTCATCTTGGTTTTTTACTATTGCAACTCCAATAGAGCTTCCAAGTTTAACAGGCTTTAAAATAATAGGAAACATATCAACTTTTACACTATCATTTTTTGTATAATATTTATACGGTAAAGTATGTACATCTACACTTTGTGCATAACCTTTTGTTATAAATTTATTTGAACTAACTACACAAGCTTCTGTTCTTGGAGCTATAAAAGGGATATTATAAAAATCTAAAACAGATGATAAAATCCCATCTTCTCCATCTCCACCGTGTGATAAATTTAAAACAACATCGAAATCTATATTTTGCTCTTTTTTAAATAGTCCACTATTTTTATAAAATCCACCTTTTTTTAGAAAAACTTTATCAAATTTACTATATTCACCGCTAGAAAAAAGCTTTGAATTAATTTTAGAGCTAGGAATTTCATATAAATCTCTATTTTTATCAATAAAAATATAAACTAAATCATTTTTTAAAACATCTTTCATGGCAATTGAGCTTACTATTGAAATCTCATGCTCAAAACTTAAACCACCGAAAACTATTGCTATTTTCATCTCTTTTTCCCTTTTTATATCTATTTTTGTAATTTTTTAAGTGCTTCTCTTACTAATTCAGATGTAGAAGTTGAACTACAAGTTTTTAAAGTTGTAGCTACAATATCTTTTTTGAAACCCAAACTTTCAAGAGCCAAAGATGCCTCAAGATTTATATTTGAAATTTCATCACCAGCATCTGCATCAGCAATAAATCCACTAAGCTCAACCAATATCCTACTAGCTCCCTTTGGACCAATCCCTGGAACTCTTTTTAGCATATTTACATCATTATTTGTGATAATTTGTGCAAAAGAGCTAGGAGTAAAAGTTGAGCAAATAGCAAGTGCAACTTTAGGTCCAACACCATTTATTTTTATAACTGTATCAAATAGTTTTTTTTCACTACTATCTAAAAAACCATATAAGTTATGTGCATCTTCTCTAATAATTTCAGTGATTTCAAAATGTACTTCATCAGAAATAATTTTTGAACTGCAATTTAAAGATACAAAAACTTCATATACAACACCATTCACATTTAACCAAACAATCGTTGGTTCTTTTTTTACAACTTTACCAATTAAGCCTATAATCATCTATAATCTCTTTTATTAATAATTTTTATAAATTTAATAATTTTCTATAATAAATTAATATTGAATAAATAATCTTCATTATATAATAACTATTCTTAAACATTATAAGGATGAGATATGTTGGAATTAATAACGAAAAAAATAAGTAACAAAATAATTTTTGCTCTATTTATTTTGATGTTCATAAGTAGTATAACAATAGTTTATTCTACAACTACAAAGGTTACAAAAGACTCTATTTCAAATGCAAAAGATAGCCTTGAAATGCTAAATGCTTCTATCTTTCAAACTCTTAGAAATACTATGAATACAGGTGATCCAGAACTTATTTTAAAAGCAGAAGATGAAGCTAGAGAGATAAAAGGTGTAAAAAACTTAACTGTTGCAAAGGGAAGACCTCTTATGGAGCTTTATGAGACAAAAACTCCATACACAACAGATACAGAAATTCTTAAAAGTTTTGATACAAAAGAGAATCAAATTATTCAAAAAAATGAGAATGGTGAACATACTATTAGAATGATAAAACCAATGATTGCAACGGCTGAATGTATGGCTTGTCATGCAAATCAAAATGAAGGGGATGTAATTGGGGTTATGGATTTAACTTTCTCTTTAGCTGAAACAGATGCAAAAATATCTTCATTATTAACAGAAATATCTCTTATCTCTTTGGTTTTAGGTTTAATTACTATAACTTTAATATTTTTTGTTGTTAGAAAAGCTACAAATCCAATAGAAAATCTAAAAGTTGGCTTTGAAAATCTTCTTCATTCAAATGATACAAATATAAAATTAGATATTAAATCAAACGATGAAATAGGTGAAGTTGCAAACTTATTCAATTCTTATATGAGTAAAGTTCGAGATGGACTACAACAAGATGCAATAGTAATTGAAGAGGCAAATGATGTAATAGAAAAGACTTCAAATGGTTTTTTTGTCTATAAAGTAAATAGCAAAGCTTCAAATGTTCATGTTGAAGATTTAAAAAATAAATTAAACATAATGATAGAAAAGACAAAAGAGACTTTAGATAAAATCAATATTACCTTAAGAAACTATTCTGAATCAAAATATGATTATATAATGGATGATAAAGGAATTCATGGAAATTTAGGCTCTTTAGTTGCTGGAATTAAGCTTGTAGGAAATAACACTTCTGAAATATTAGCCATGATTATGAATACTGGAAACTCTTTGAAAAATAGTACTCAAACTCTTTCAAGTGCTTCAAATGATTTGGCTTCTTCATCAAACTCACAAGCAGCTTCTTTAGAGCAAACTGCTGCTGCTTTAGAAGAGATTACAGGAACAATTCAAGCAAATACTCAAGCTACAACTCAAATGGCTATTCTTGCTCAACAGCTAAACTCTTCTGCCAAAAATGGAGAAAATTTAGCAAATGAAACTGCAAAATCTATGGATGATATTTACAAAGAGGTAAACTCTATAAATGAAGCTATTGAAGTAATTGACCAAATAGCTTTCCAAACAAATATTTTAAGTCTTAATGCTGCTGTTGAAGCAGCAACAGCTGGTGAAGCTGGAAAAGGATTTGCAGTTGTTGCAGGAGAGGTAAGAAGTCTTGCAAGTAGAAGTGCAGAAGCTGCAAAAGAGATAAAAGCAATAGTTGAAAAAGCTGGTTTAAAAGCAAAAAATGGAAAAGATATTTCAAATAATATGATAGATGGTTTTAATGAATTAAACAAAAATATTTCAAACACTATTATAACTATTGACAATGTTGCAAAAGCTTCAAAAGAGCAAGAAAGAGGAATTATGCAGATAAATGATGCTGTAAATCTTCTAGATCAATCAACACAAAAAAATGCACAAGTTTCAGATGAAATTTCATCTATGGCAAATCAAATTGCTTCAATGTCAAGCTCTCTTGTAACAGCAGCTTCAAGAGCTAGTTTCTTAAAAGATAGCTTGGATAAAGTTTGTGATGTTGATTTGGTTTATGATACAGCTATTTTAAAAGTAAATTTTCTAAAAGAGAAAGATGAAGTTTACTCAAAACTATCAAATTTTAATAATTTTTCAATTACTCAAAATGAAGATTTGGAACAATGGTTAAATAGGTTAAAAAGCTCTGGTAAAAATATAGATTTACAGTTACTAGAGAAAATAAAAGAGCAAAATAAACTTTTCTTTAATGATTTAGAAGATTTAATTTTACTAAATTCAACAAAATCAAAAAATGAGATTTTAAATACGAAAGCAAGAGATATAGAAGATAATTCACAAAAACTGTTTGATAATCTAAATGAGATAAAAAAAATTGCTTGTAAGTAGTCTTTTTTAAGACTACTCTTGCATACTTTTAATCAATGCTTCAAGCTCTTCTTCACTTAAAGTATCTTCACTAGCATCGATATTTTTGGCACTTGGTGCTAAATTATATTGTGTTTTATCGATACCATTATTATCACAAACAAAATTTACAACTTTTTCTATCTTTTGTCTATGCAAATCTTGATTTTGTAAAAGACCATAGATATTAGATATAAAATTTGAAAGCTTATTCTTTTGATGAATTGGGATATCCAAAGTTTCAAAAAAATTATCTAAAGATTCAGCATTATTAAAAATCTCTTGAGCATTATTTTCAGACTCTTTAATAACCTCGCAAAGCTGTAAAATAGTATCTTCATAAACCATTTTTTATCCCCCTATTTTTATTATTTCTAGTCTAGCTTATTTTAACTTAACTCTTTGTGCAAAACCTCAGATATAAGCTCTGTTGCATATGAACCTTTTGGAAGATAAAAACTCAACTCCATATGATTTTTATCCTCTTTATAGTTGCTTTCTATATTTTCAGGAAAGATAAATGCAAATCGTCTAGCTCCATCTTCACTTATTTCTACATCAAACTCTTTTTCTATATTTTGTGCAATATTTTCAGATTTTTTTACTCTTTTTCCGCATAAAAGCCCTGTTGGAACTCTATCTTTTTCAAAGAATTTTTGGCTTTCAGTCTCTAAATCATCTATTATAAAAATCTTTCCAAAAGGGTAATGACTTAGTAAATCTCCTGTAAAAATTTTCAAAGGGTGTGCTTGTTTTTTGGCTCTTTTTAGCTCTTCAACAGGAATATTTAATCTTTCAAAAATCTCTTTTGGCTCAAAAGCTTCAATTAATTTTGAAATCTCTATTCGTTTTGAAAGCCAAAGATTAAAAAGATAAGATTGATAAGAGTTTATAAACATCTGTTTTAAGTTTCTATTTCGCTCTTTTAACTCACCTTTTACAATTTTTTCGCCTTTTTTATAGTTTTCTCCATCTATTCCAAATCTTTGGAAACCAAAATAGTTTGGCATTCCTAATATTGCAATTTTTCCCAAAGCCTCTTCTATTTTTTGTTTTTCTACAAGCCCAACTCTTTTTAATCTAATAAAAAAGTTATTTCCTTTTAAATGCCCTATTTTTATCTTATTGTTGTGATATGTTGTTTCAAGAATTTTTATATTTTCATGCGAAAACTCTTTTAAAGCATCTTCAAATTTTCTATGAACTGAAATATGCTGCACAGTCATTGCATTTTTATCTTTAAGCCCTGCATATCCAAACTCTCTTGGGCTACATTTTAAAAAATTTGCCAAAATTTCTATAGCATCCCAAGTTGCTAAATCTTTTTTTCTAAGTTTGATTATAAGGTGTTCACCTTCACCTGTAAACTCATAAAGTGGCACTTCATTTACAACAAAATCATCTTTGCTTTGTTTAAAATAAACATCTATGCTTGAGTGATTTAAATATCTTTGTAAGTTCAAATTTTATCCTTAATTTTTAAAATGGTGGTTATCTATTGGGCTTTTAAAACTACCTTTAACTGCTCTTGCAAAGTAGTTTAATTTTACTTGATATTTTTTTGAGATATCTTCTATTTTTTTTAGATTATCTTTTGAACAAGAAAAAAGTATCTCATACTCTTCACCTGAACTAGCTACTTCCTCTTTTATATCTTTAAAAAACTCAAACCCAATATTTGAAGCCTTTGAGAGTTTTTCTAAATCCAGAAAAAGCCCATCACTTATATCCATAGCAGCATTAATATATTTTGAAGCTTCATAAAAAAATTTATCTTTTAATATTGGTTTTATAAATTTAGATGTTTTTTTAATACTTTTTCCACCCAAAAGTGCTTCTAAGCCTTTTTTGCTATCTCCTAGTTTTCCAGTATAACAGATATAATCACCCTCTTTTACACTGTTTCTGAAAATTGGATTTTTGGTTTTAGAGATAATTGTAATACTAATATCAAGTTTTGAATTTTCAATAGTATCTCCTCCAATAATCTCAAAACCAAAATCACTAGCAGCTTTTTTAAAACCACTTGCCAACTCTTTTAACTCATCTTCACTATATTTTTTTGGAATTGCAACTGTAAGAAGTGCATATTTTGGTTTTGCATTCATAACTATTGCATCTGAAATATTTACAAGCATTGATTTATAAGCAATTTGTTTTAAAGAGATAATACCTTTGTCTATCCACTCTTTTTTAAAGTGTACATCTTCAAAAAAAGCATCATTTGAATATACATAACCATCTATAAAAGCACCATCATCGCCATTGTATCTACTGTTTGAAATCTGTTTAATAAAAAAATCTTCTTTGTTCATTTTGGAAGTTTAGCAAAAGTTTTTAAAAAATTAATATAAATTAATTTTAAATCATTAAAACAGTGCGAAAAATCGCATTGCTTTAAGAAAAGTAGAATTTACTCTTTTATAAAAGAGCAACAATAATCAACTAAAGAGTGAACTCTTAATTTGAATTTTGTATTAGCAGGAATAGAAAATGAAGCAGGCCCTGTGAACTCTTGCCACTCAGAAGCAGGAAGTAATAAATCTATTTTACCTCTTTGAATATCAATAACCTCTTTGTTTACAGTATTTAACTCATACTCACCAGCCAACATAATTCCTAAAGTCTTTTTACTACCATCTTCAAATGTAATAGCTCTACTTGTAATATTTCCATCATATAAAATATTTGCAGCTTTTGCTATAGAAACACCTTTAAAATATGACATTATAGTCTCCTTAAAATTTATGGCTAGAATTATATCAAATCAATTATTTGATATCATTAAAGAGAAGAGTATAAATCTTTTGTTATAATCCAAAAATTTAAAAAAAAGGTAAAAAATGAGTATCCAAAAAGAGTTAGAAGAGCTAATTGAAAATGATGTTTTAGCTGAAATTGAAGATAGAATTGATGAGATTTTTGAGCTTATTGCTGCAAAAAAAGAGACTCCTGAATTAAAAGAAGAGCTAAAAGAGATGCAAGAGATGAAGAAAGATTTTGAAGAGATTTTAAAAGATATATCTTCAGGTGAGATAGATGACGAAGAAGCACAAGAGATTTATGATGAAATTATAGAGATGCTTGAAGGCGAAGAAGAGGAAGAAATCTAAAAAAGATTTTATGTGCAAGGATATATTATTGATATTAGAAGTGTAAAAGATGATGATTTAATTGTCTCTATTTTATGCGAAAATGAGCTTATAAAATCATATAGATTTTATGGAGCAAGGCATTCAAATATCAATATTGGATACAAAATAGATTTTGAACTAGAAATTACAAAAGCAAATATTCCTAGATTAAAAGATGTTATGCAGCTTGGCTTTTCTTGGATTTTGAATAGTCAAAAAATGTATGCTTGGCAAAGATATTTAAAACTTTTCTATTCCCACTTAAAAGAGCTTGAAGATTTAGAACCATTTTATCTATATTTGTTAGATGATTTGGTTTTAAAAATCGAGAAACAAAATGTTTATAGAGCAATTTTAGAGTCATATCTAGTTCTTTTAGAGCATGAAGGAAGATTGCATACTGATTTTGAATGTTTGATTTGTGAAATTAAAATTGATACAAACATATCTTTAATTAGAGGTTTTTTGCCTGTTCATAAAACTTGCATAAGAGGAAAGGTTTTTGATTATAAGAAGATAGAAGAACTTTTTTTAACAAAAAAAACTATAAATCTAAATGATAATGAAGTAGAAAATCTTTTTGAGATTCTACTTCTTGGTTTATAGCTATTTTGTCTTTAACTTTTCCCAAAATTTTTCATAAACTTTTAAAGCTTCTCCAATATCATTTTGGAATTCACTATTTTTTAAATCTTCATCATTTGGATAGATAGTTCTATTGTTTTTTATACTATCAGGAAGAAGCTCAACAGCTTTTAAATTTGGAGATGCATAACCTATCTCTTCACTTATTTGTTTTGAAACTTCAGGTCTTAAAAGATAATCTATAAAAATATATGCATTTTCAATATTTTTTGCACCTTTTGGAATAACCAAAGAGTCAAGCCATATTAAAGCACCCTCTTTTGGATATACATATTTTATCTTATCATTTTCCAAAGATGCCATATAGCTCTCTCCGTTAAAATTCATTCCTAACTTTACATCTTCATTTAAATATACTTGTTTTTGCGACTCCGAATAGAACATCTTTACATTTGGTAAAAGTTCTTTTAATTTATTATAAGCCTCTTCAATTTCCTTTGGATCTTGTGTATTTGAAGAGTATCCAAGAGTTCTTAATGCAATTCCAAAAACTTCTCTTAAATCATCATTTAATAATATTGAGTTCTTATATTCACTATCCCATAAATTAGCCCATGAATCAACACTATTTTTGATTAAACCCAAATTATAAGTAATTCCAGAACTTCCCCATAAATATGGGATAGAAAAATCATTATTTTTATCAAAATCTTTATTTAAAAGCTTTTTATCCAAGTTTGAATAGTTTGGAATTTTTGTTTTATCTAGTTTTTCCAAAAGATTCTCTTTACTCATTTTACCTACAAAATAAGTAGATGGAACAATAATATCATAAGATGAACTTCCTACTGTTTTTATCTTTGCATACATAGCTTCATTTGAGTCATAAGTTGAATATTTAACCTTAATTCCTGTCTCTTTTGTAAAGTTTTTTAATACATCTTTTGGCATATATTCAGACCAATTATAGATATACAAAATCTTATCTTTTGCAAATAAAGATAGTGCAAAAAATAGTATCAAAATAACTTTTCTCATTTTTTCTCCTTGATTAAAAATTGTGCGAATATTACCATAATTAGGGTAAACAAAAACATTACTGTGCAAAGTGCATTTATTTCAGGTTTTACTCCTAATCTAACCATTGAATAAATTTTCAAAGGAAGAATCTCAAAATCTGTACCAGAAACAAAAAAGCTAATAATAACATCATCAAAAGATAGAGTTAAACTAAGTAAAAAACCAGCAATAATTGCAGGTAATATATTTGGTAAAATAATATTTGTAAATATTGTAAATTCACTAGCTCCCAAATCTTTTCCTGCTTCAATAATATTTTTATCAAAACCTTGAAGTCTGGCTAAAACTGTAACAACAACAAAAGGAAGACAAAAAGTAATATGAGCAATAAGTAAAGATGTAAAGCCCAAAGGCAAAGAAATTAATACAAATATCATTAAAAGTGATATTCCCATAACAATTTCAGGCGACATAATTAAAATATAAACCAAAGAGCTTATAATCTTTTTTCCAAAAAAACTATATCTAAAAAGTGCCATTGCACCCAAAGTTCCCAAAATAGTAGCAAGTGTTGCTGAAAAAAGTGCAACACTTATTGAATTTACTGCAGCATCCAATAGCGAGTCATGATCTAGCAAACTCTCATACCATTCAAGAGTAAAACCTTTCCACTCAACACTATATTTTGAGCTATTAAAAGAGTAAATAATTAATACAATAATTGGTAAATAGAGAAAAAAATAGATAAAACTTGCATAAAATTTTCTCATATTTTATCTCCTGCTTTTGTCTTATTTTGAACTTTTGCTAAAAAAAAGAGCATTATAAACATAATTATTAAAATAAAAACAGAAGCAGCACTTCCAAAAGGCCAATCTCTAAATTGTAAAAATTGATTTCTAATGAAACTTCCAATAATAAGCTCTTTTGCACCACCTAAAATATCAGGTATGAAAAACATTCCAAGACTAGGTAAAAACACCAAAATAGAACCAGCAATAATTCCAGAACTAGATAAAGGAATAATAATTTTCCTAAATATCTCAAATTTTGAAGCTCCTAAATCTTTTGCAGCTTCAATTAATTTTGAATCAATTTTCTCCAAAGACACATATAAAGGTAAAATCATAAAAGGAAGAAGTGTATAAACCATTCCTATAAATACGGCTGTTTGTGTGTACATAATCTCCAAAGGAGTTTCAATAAAACCAATTGATATTAAAAAGGTATTTAAAAGACCTTTTGTTTTAAGTATTGCAATTAAGGCATAAGTTCTTACAAGAGAACTTGTCCAAAAAGGGATAATTAGTAATAAAAGTAGTAAAAATCTATATCTTTTTGGAGAACTTGCAATAATATATGAAAAAGGAAATGCAAAAATAAGAGTTATTATCGTTGTAATTGTTGCTAAATAGATTGAATCTAAAAATATTTTAAAATATATAGGATCAAAAAGCTTCAAATAGCTCTCAATTGATAGACTTAATTCCAAAAAATTATCTTCACCTTTTGTTAAAAAACTACTAATTATTACTAAAATATGAGGTAAAAGTGCAAAACATAAAAGCCAAAATACTATTACAAATATTGATATTTTTGAGAATGATAAGATTTTATTCATAAGGAAGCAAAACCTCCCAGCCATTAACCCAATACAAATATAGTTTTGAACCTATTTCATATGCCAATGCATCGCTATCTTCATTATAAAACTCACTTACAATAAGCTCCTGATTATCTTCAAGTTTTATTAAAAGATCAATAGTTGTCCCTTTATAAATAATATTTTCCAACTCTCCTACAAAATAGTTAGCAGATTTTACATCTTCAAATTTTTTTTCTACTCTAAAATCTTCAGGTCGTATTAAGATTGTACATTTATCTCCTAAATCTATTTTTGATTTTAGATGAAAAGTTTTATTTATATATTTTAAAACTACATTTTCATCTTTTTGCTCCACTACTTCACTTAGAAAACAGTTTGCTTCTCCAATAAATTGTCCAACAAAAAGATTTTTTGGTTCTTCATATATCTGTTTTGGAGTTCCAATTTGCTCAATATTTCCACTATTCATAACAACAATTCTATCGGACATCGAAAGAGCCTCTTCTTGATCGTGTGTTACAAATAAAAATGTAATTCCCAGTTTTCTTTGAAGCATTTTAAGTTCAATTTGCATCTCTTTTCTAAGCTTATAATCCAAAGCACTCAAACTCTCATCTAAAAGTAAAATTTGTGGCTTGTTTACAACAGCTCTTGCAATAGCAACTCTTTGTTGCTGTCCACCACTTAATTCACTTGGCTTTTTATCTTTATGTTCAAAAAGTTTTACCATATTTAAGGCTTTTTCAACCTCTTTTACAATCTCTTCTTTTGGCATTTTTTTCATTTTAAGACCAAAAGCAACATTATCAAATATACTCATATGTGGAAAAAGTGCATAGCTTTGAAAAACTGTATTAACCTGCCTTTTTTCAGGTGGAATTTTGTTTAATAACATATCTTGTAGATACATTTCTCCTTCATTTAACTCTTCAAAACCAGCAATTAATCGCAAAATTGTAGTTTTTCCACAACCACTAGGTCCCAAAAGTGTTATAAATTCACTTTCAAAAATATCTAAATTTATATTTTTTAATACTTCAATATTTCCATAAGATTTTGATATATTTTTTAAAGATAAAACGGTTTTATTCATAAAATTTCCAAGAGATAATTTAGTAAGAGAATATAAGAAAATCCTTATATCTCTTCATTGCTTTCTAGTTTAGTTTTTAGTTCTTTAATAGAAGCTTTTAGTATCTCTACATCAAAGCCATAAGTTTTTGCTTTTTCCAAAGCTTTTTTAATATTTTCATCACTTAAAGGTTCAATAACACTTGCAGCTGTTTTAATAACATCTAAAATTTGAACTCTTTGCTTAAACTCCTCTTCAACATCATTAATATGATCAGCAAATTCAATTAGTGTAATTAGATTATCACTTAATCTCCAGTGTTTAAAAATTTGGGCTGTAACTTTAGCTGTTGTTGTCTCTAAAAGCTCTTCTTCTGCCTCTTTTACTGATGAATTTTCAATTTTTTCTATAAACTCTTGCTCTTTTTGATCTTGAACAATAATAGAAGCTAATACAAATTTTCCAACCTCTTGCAGTAAAGAAGCCAAAATAATATCATCTTGATGATCAACTTCAAAAGATGAAAGCCAAATATTTGCCAAAGAAGATGCAATATTTGAGCCTTTCATAAAATCATCACTTGTAATTCCATATGGTTTTAGACTGGCTTTTAGTAGATTTTGAATACTTCCACCAATTGCAATAGAAACTGTAAAATTTATTCCCAAAAGATTTAATGCCCTACTTGGAACTTCTACTTTTGTTCTAAATCCAAACATTGCAGAATTAGCAATTTTTAATAAAGTTGATACAATTAAAGCATCTTTTTCAATTATTCTTAGTAACTCACTTAACTCTTTATCTTGCTTTTTTCTAAACTCTTCAACTTCAAGAACTGTTTTAGGAAGAGGAGGTAAAGACTCTATTTTTTGAATTATCTTATCATTCATTATATTTCCCTAATTTAAATTTATACATTGAACCTAAAATGCATTACATCACCATCTTGTACTACATAATCTTTTCCTTCAAGTCTTAGCTTACCAGCTTCTTTAC
>CAYQFC010000007.1:0-18982 GCA_964416585.1 uncultured Aliarcobacter sp. | reverse complement strand
CAAACTCTTCAGCTGTTTTGCTTACTCTTTGGAAAATTCCATACATAATTTGCTCCAACTTAGCATCAACTTCTTCAAAAGTCCAGTTAATCATAGCTGCATTTTGAGCCATTTCAAGCTGACTTGTAGAAACTCCACCTGCATTAGCTGCTTTTCCAGGACCATAAGCTATTTTTTGTGAAACAAAATAATCAACAGCCTCATTTGTTGAAGGCATATTTGCCCCTTCACTCACACAAAAACATCCATTTTTTATAAGCTCTTTTGCATCTTCAAGATTTAGCTCATTTTGTGTAGCACTTGGGAATGCTGCAAAACAAGGAACAGACCAAATAGCATTTCTTCCAGCTGGATAATCTTCAACTGGAGTATAAATAGCTGATTTTCTATATTTTACATATTCGCTTAATCTTGCTCTTTGATTCTCTTTTATCTCTTTTAATAAATCTAAATCAATTCCTTCTTCATCCAAAATCATACCTTTTGAATCACTACAAGCAATTGGTAATGCACCAACATGATAAAGCTTTTCAATAGTATAAATAGATACATTCCCAGAACCAGAAACAACACATCTTTTACCTTTTAAAGTCTCATTTCTAGCATCTAACATATTTCTTGCAAAATATACACAACCATATCCAGTTGCTTCGGTTCTAGCTAAACTTCCACCCCATTTTAAAGATTTACCTGTAAATGTTCCATCATAAGTGTTTGCTAATTTTTTATACATACCAAACATATATCCAATTTCTCTAGCTCCAACTCCAATATCTCCAGCTGGAACATCAGTTGTTGCTCCAATATGTCTATAAAGTTCTGTCATAAAAGCTTGACAAAATGTCATTATCTCATTGTCGGATTTACCTTTTGGATCAAAATCACTTCCACCTTTTCCTCCACCAATTTGAAGACCAGTAAGTGCATTTTTAAAGATTTGTTCAAATCCTAAAAACTTAATAATCCCTGTATTTACAGTAGGGTGAAATCTTAATCCACCTTTATATGGTCCTAGTGTTGAACTAAACTGTATTCTGTAACCTTTGTTGATTTGAATCTCTCCCTTATCATCAACCCATGTTACTCTAAACATAATTTGTCTTTCAGGCTCTACTAATCTTTCTAAAACTTTAAATTCTTTATATTTTGGATATTTTTCAAATAGTGGTTCTAGTGAGTGTAAAACTTCTTCAGCAGCTTGATGAAACTCAAATTGCCCTGGACTTGTTCTTTTTAGATATTCTAAAAGTTCATTTAAATTTGCCATTTTTCCTTCCTTTAGTTCAAATTTCGGGTAATGAGTATATCAGAAAAATTATTTGATTTTGTTTAAATTTAGAAGTAAAATATCTACATTTTTATAAATATTTTACTTTTTTTCACAGCTTTAAGAAGATTTTAATAATAAATTATTCATTCATTGAAGCAAAAAACTCATCATTATTTTTTGTTTTTTGCATTTTTGAATATAGGAATTTTAGAGCTTCAACTTCATCCATTTGAGAAATTGCATTTCTTAAAATCCATGTTTTTTGTAGAGTATCAGGTGTCAGAAGAAGCTCTTCTTTTCTTGTTCCAGATTTAATAATATCAAGAGCTGGATATACTCTTTTATTTGCAGCATTTCTACTTAACACTACTTCAGAATTACCTGTTCCTTTAAATTCTTCAAAAATAACTTCATCCATTTTTGAACCAGTCTCTATTAAAGCAGTTGAAACAATAGTTAAACTTCCACCCTCTTCAATATTTCTAGCAGCTCCAAAAAATCTCTTTGGTTTATGAAGTGCATTTGCATCAACTCCTCCACTTAAAACTTTTCCGCTACTTGGAGTTACAGTATTATATGCTCGTGCTAATCTTGTAATTGAATCAAGTAAAATTACAACATCTTTTTTCATCTCCACAAGTCTTTTTGCCTTTTCTATTACAATCTCAGCTACTCTTACATGATTTTGTGCAGGTAGATCAAAAGTAGAGCTATAAACCTCTCCCTTTACACTTCTTTGCATATCAGTAACCTCTTCTGGTCTCTCATCTATTAATAAAACCATCAAAGTAACTTCTGGATGATTTTTACTAATTGCATGAGCCAACTCTTTTAATAGCTCTGTTTTACCAGTTTTTGGTGGTGCTACAATTAATCCTCTTTGTCCTTTTCCCATTGGAGCAAACAAATCTAGCATTCTACCTGTCATTTTTTGTGAATCATATTCAAATTTAAATTTTGATGTTGAATAAAGTGGAGTTAAATTATCAAACAGTGGTCTATTTTTTGAATCTTTTACAGGCAGATAGTTTATAGCTTCTATTTTCAATAAAGCATTATATTTTTCACTATCTTTATTTGGTGGTCGTACCTGACCTGTTACAATATCACCAGTTCTTAATGCAAATTTTCTAATTTGAGTGGCACTCACATAAGAGTCATTTGATGTATCTGAAAAATTTCCATCTATTGCCCTTAAAAAGCCAAATCCACCCTCTTTTATCTCAAGAATTCCAGTAAATAATATAAATCCACCAGCATCTATTTGAGAAGCCAAAATAGTAAACATTAAATCTTGTCTTTTTAACTCTTGTGGGTTTTCAACATCCAGCTCATTTGCAATATCCAAAAGAGTCTCCATTGGAAGTTCTCTTAGTTGCTCTATTTTATAGCTATCAACTGGTATATGTGTTCTTGTTTTTTTTGTAGTTTTTGGTTTTAATTCTTCTTTAGACTCTTCCATGAGTATATTTACCTTTGATTTTACATAAATTTATGTAGTTTTTTGAGATTTTTGAGATTTTTTATAAGTAAAAGTGTAATTTTATTTAATATTTCTAAATTTGTCAAGAAATAAAAAAAGAGTGCCAAATTTGACACTCTTTTTAAATGAATTATAATTTATCAGAATTTTTAGCTAAGTACTCAGCAACTCCAGCAGTATCTGCTTTCATTCCTTCATCACCTTTTACCCATCCAGCTGGACAAACTTCACCATGCTCATTTACGAATAACATAGTATCAACCATTCTAATCATCTCATCAATATTTCTTCCAAGTGGTAAGTCATTGATAACTGCATGTCTTATTGTTCCATCTTTATCAATTAAGAAAGAACCTCTTAAAGCAACTGATTCACCAAATAAAACATCATAATCTTTAGAGATTTGTTTGCTTAAATCTGCAACTAATGGATATTTAATTCTTCCAATTCCACCATTTTCAATTGGAGTTTCTCTCCATGCAAAGTGAGAGAATTGTGAATCAACAGAACATCCAATTACTTGAATTCCTCTATCTTCAAACTCTTTAATTCTATGAGAGAATGCAATAATTTCTGATGGACATACAAATGTAAAATCTAATGGGTAGAAAAATAGTACTGCACCATTTTTTCCAATATTTTTATATAAATTAAAATCTTCTACAATCATACCATCTGCTAATACAGCTGTTGCTGTAAAATCTGGAGCTTTTTTAGTAACTAACATATTTAATCCTTTTTATTTTTTAAAATTTAATAGCGGAAGTATATCAGATTAATTTTACAGTTAGCTTAAATTAAAAAAGTTTTATTATAAAATAAATATTATCCTTTACTTATTTTTAAAGATAGTTTTATTTATTCTTTGTTAGAGTTAGCAAAATTTTTATTTTAGGAGAATTATAATGGCAGTTTTAATTACTGATATTTGTATTAGCTGTGATGCTTGTTTAGATGAGTGTCCTGTTGGTGCAATTGTTGATAACGATGATAACCCAACAGGTGAAGATGTATATTATGTATATAAAGATAAGTGTGTAGAGTGTGTAGGACATAATGATGCTCCTGCTTGTGCTGATGCTTGTCCAACTGAGGGTTGTATAGTTTGGGATGAAGTTGGTTCAAGTAAGATTGAAAAAGATGATAGAGGAGATGTTGGTTCTCCTGTTATTGAATAGTTTTTATATATTTAATTAAATTTTTTAAGGGCAAGTTATTTTGACTTGCCTTTTTTTATTTTTTTCGATATAATCCGCGACTTAAAAATAAAAGAGGAAAAAAGATGGAACAAACATTATCAATCATCAAACCAGATGCAGTAGCAAAAAATGTAGTTGGAAAAATCTTAGATAGATTTGAATCAGCTGGATTAAGAGTTGCTGCTACAAAAAAAATGCAATTAAGCAAAGCTGATGCTGAAGCTTTTTATGCAGTTCATGCAGCTAGACCTTTCTTTAAAGATTTAGTTGAATTTATGATTAGTGGACCAGTTGTTGTATCTGTACTTGAAGGTACAAATGCTATGGCAAAAAATAGAGAATTAATGGGTGCAACAAACCCAAAAGAGGCAGCTGCTGGAACAATTAGAGCAGATTTTGCTGAATCAATTGATGCAAATGCTGTTCACGGAAGTGATTCATTAGAAAATGCAGCAATTGAAATTGCATTCTTTTTTGCACAAAAAGAGATTTGTTAATTAGCTATGAAAATAGAGTTTAAAAAAGTACCAACAACAAAAAAAGAATTAGAAACTTCTTTTAATTCAGTTAAAATTGAAGGTACTTTTTGTAGAATTTCATCATCTTTAGTAAAAATTGAAGCAATTTTAACGGGCGATATTGAAATAGATTGCTCAAGATGTGCTTACACTGAGCCTTTTTCTTTAAATGAGAATTTAAAACTTCTTTTAAGTGATGGAGTTTATAAAGGCGATGATGAAGAGTTTTTAGTAATAGAAATAGAAAATAGTTTAATTGACTTTGATGAGATTATCGAAAGTGAATTAAATAGCATAAGAAGTGATTATCATATTTGTAAAAACTGCTTAAATGATAATCAACTTTTCGAAAAAGAATTTTAAGGAGAATAATTATGGCAGTACCAAAGAGAAGAGTGTCTCACTCAAGATCAGCAATGAGAAGAACTCATTACAAAATTACATTAAAAAAACCAGTTAAAGATAGTGATGGTTCATGGAAAATGCCTCATATGGTTAATCCAAACACTGGTGAATATAAAAACTAATGTTAAAGATTGCAATTGATGCAATGGGCGGGGACTTTGGTCCTGAGCCAATTATAGAGGGGCTTGTTGAAGCTCTTAGAAACAACATAAATTTTACAGCAATAGCCGTAGGAAACAAAGAAAAACTTTTAAAACTTATCCCCCCTACTTTTTTAAATAGAGTATCAATTCATCATGCAGATGATGTAATTTCAATGCACGATAGTGCAACAGATGCCCTAAAAAGAAAAGAATCAACAATTTATCAAGCAATAGAGTTAGTAAGAGACGGAAAAGCAGATGCGGTTGTTTCAGCTGGTCATTCTGGTGCTTCTATGTCTTTAGCAACTTTAAGAATTGGAAGAATAAAAGGTGTTTCAAGACCAGCAATTGCTACACTTATGCCAACAAGTGAAAATCAAAATACTTTAGTTTTAGATGTTGGTGCAAATGTTGATAGTGATGCTAAAAATCTATTTGAATTTGCTATTATGGGTCAAGCATATGCTCAATCTGTACTAAGATTAGATGAGCCAATTATTGGACTTTTAAGCAATGGAGAAGAAGAGAGCAAAGGAAATGAAGTAACAAAAGAAGCTTATAAACTTCTTACAAAAATTCCTAATTTTGCTGGAAATGTTGAAGGTAGTGATATTTTTAAAGGTAGTGTTGATGTTGTAGTGTGTGATGGTTTTGTAGGAAATATCCTACTTAAAACAGCAGAAGGTGTGGCTGATACTATTGGTAAAATTATTAAGAAAAATCTAAAAAGATCTCTTATTTCTATTACTGGTGCAGTTTTGATGAGAAAGGTATTTAAAAATCTAAAAGTAAGAGTAGATTATGCTGAGTATGGTGGTGCTCCACTTCTTGGTGTTAAGGCTCCTGTTATTATTTCTCATGGAAAGTCAAACCCAAAAGCAATAAAAAATGCAATCTTTCAAGCAATAAATGCAGCTAGTTCAAATCTAGATAATGTTATAGAACAAAGATTAGCAAAATATAGAGCTAAAGAAGAAGAACTTTAACTCTACAAGGATAAAATATAATGACTTATGCGGCTTTTAGATCAATTGGAGCTTATATTCCACCAAAAATTATGACAAATGCAGATTTTGAAAAAATCATTGATACAAGCGATGAATGGATTACAAAAAGAACTGGTATCAAAGAGAGAAGATTAGCAGAAGATAATGAAGCAAGTTCAGATTTAGGAGCAAAAGCAGCCAATATAGCTATACAAAGAGCTGGAATATCAAAAGATGATATAGATTTAATAATCTGTGCAACTGTAACTCCAGACTACTTATGTATGCCATCAACTGCTTGTTTAATTGCTTCAAAATTAAATCTTCCTAATATTATGGCATTTGATGTAAGTGCTGCTTGTACTGGATTTGTTTATATTTTAGGCATAGCAAAGGCATTTATAGAATCTGGTATGAAAAAAAATGTACTTATTGTTGGAGCAGAAAAATATAGTTCGATATTAAACTATGAAGATAGAACTACTTGCTTTATCTTTGGTGATGGAGCAGGAGCTGCAATAATTAGTGCAACGAATGATAAAAATGAGGCAATTATTGATGTTGAATGTTCTAGTGATGGAACTTATGAAGATTTAATTAAAACAGCAGGTGGTGGAAGCAAACACCCTTGTAGTCAAGAAGTTCTAGATGCAAAAATGTCTTGCATAGCTATGAAGGGGAATGAAACTTTTAAGTTAGCTGTTAAAACTTTGACTTCAGATGTTATAAAAATGTTGGAAAAACATAAACTTTCAAATGAAGATATTACACATTTTATTCCTCACCAAGCAAACTATAGAATTATTAAAGCTGTTGGTGAAGCTTTAAATTTAAGCGAAGAACAAACAGTTGTAACTGTTGATAAATACGGGAATACAAGTGCTGCTTCAATTCCAATGGCAATGAACTTTGCTTTTGAACAAGGAAGAATTAAATCAGGCGATACAATACTATTTGATGCTTTTGGTGGTGGGCTTACTTGGGGAAGTGCTTTGTTTAAATTCTCTCCAAAAAAATAAAAAAGTGGCTTTACACTTTTTTATTTATTAAACTTTTTATTATTTGGATTACTCTTAAACATATCCATCGAACTTCTTTTATGAGTCTCAATTTTAAATGTATCAATAGTTGCAATATAGCTTAAAAATACAATTTTATCTTCAATAATAATCTGCAAAATAGAATCATAAGGAACAGTAAGAGTGCTTCCAATATTTTCTTCTCCAAAACCTGTTTCAAATGTCATAAAATCACTATATAAATTTATTGTTGAATATGTGTAGTTTGCAAGAGTAAAAAGTGCAAAGTTATCTATATTATCCATAATTTTTTTTGGTAATTTTGGATTAAAATCAATTTTTTTGGTATTAATAACAATTGAAAACTCTTGGTTTTTTGATAGGAAATAGCTTATTTGTTCTTTTATTTGACTCTCAAGCAACATTTTATATTCAAAATTATCAATATTTTTATATATCATTTATTTCCTTTTAAAAAAATTTTGATATTATAACTTATGAAACAGATATTTATACTTATATTATTTTTTACAACTCCACTATTTTCATACAATTTTATATTAAACTCTAAAGATTATCAAAAGATAAATAGTTCTCCAAAGAGATCATTTATTGAAAAGAGATTAGAAAAATATGGAGAATTAAAGGTCAAGGTAAAGGATTTTGAATTAATAAAAAAATTATCTCATGTTAATTCATTTATAAACAAAATTCTTCCCGAACTTGATAATAAATCAGTTGGAATTGATGATTATTGGGCAACACCAAAGGAATTTTTAATTTCAGGTCATGGAGATTGTGAAGATTATGCAATTGCAAAATATTTTACTCTTTTAGAGCTAGGAATAAAAAAAGAGAATCTATATTTTGCTGTGGTTCAAGTAAAAGGAAGCAGAAGTAATCATATGATTTTATTATATAGTGAAAATAAAAACTCTTCTCCTTTAGTTTTGGATAATCTAAGTTCTGTTGTTATTCCTTTTTCAAAGAGAATTGATTTAAAACCAAAGTTCGCTTTTAATGAACTTGATTCATATTTATTAACAAATGATGGTTTTACAAAAAAAGTAACTCTTAATTGGGGAAAAGAGAATAAATGGGAAAAATTATTAAATAGGGTATATGTATTAAATGAATAAATTAAATAAAATATTTTTATCTATTAGCTTATTTTTAACTCCAATTTTTGCTTATGAGTTAAATTTTGATGAGTATGCTACAAAAGCTATCAATGTTCATCCAGAAAAAGAGCAAATAAAAATAAGACTAAATGAGTATGGCACTTTAAAAGAGAATTTAAAAAACTTTTCAACAATGAAAAAAATATCAATGGTTAATCTTTTTATTAATCAAGCAACTCATAAATTAGATGAAGATGGTTACGGCATAGATGATTATTGGGCAACACCAAAAGAGTTTTTACTAAATGGTTATGGTGATTGTGAAGATTTTGCAATTGCAAAGTATTTTACACTTCTAGAGCTTGGTATTGATAAAAATGATCTATATTTGGCAAATGTTATTATAAAAAAGAAAAACGAGAGTCATATGGTTCTTTTATATAAAGATAAGAAAATGAAAACTCCAATTGTTCTTGATAATATTATAAATCAAATTCTTCCACTAAATAAAAGAGCTGATTTAACTCAAATTGCGGCATTTAATGAGTCTTCATGGTATAGATTAAACAACAATGAACTCACATTTCATTCAGCTGTAAATTTTGAAAGAGAAGGAAAATGGGAGACTCTACTTTATAGAGTCTATCATCTAAATGATTAGTTTTTTAGAAACCTTTTCATTTTTTTTAGGTTTTGCATCTCACTGTTTGTGTATTCTCTGTGAGATTTAAGAAAATTGATATTTTTAAAAAAAAGCTCTTCTAATTTTTTTAAATCTTCAAGCTCTAAATCAAAATCTTCAATTTTATTATTTGTTAAATAATCCTGATACCAAGTAACCAAGGCATCAGCTTTTTCAAACGAATCAAGCGAATCGATATAAGTCAATTCGCTTAAAGCTTTTATAGACCAGTTGTTTCTTTCCATGCGTCTATTAATCCTTGTGTAACTTTCATAACTTGATTTACTGCATTAACATTATCATCAATTCCAGCAGCAAATAGAGTTTCAATTTGATATAGATACAAACCATCTAAGTAGTAAGCAACTTCTCCACCATCAAAATCAAGAACATTTCTTAATTCGTCAAAAATCGCAATTGCCTTATTTATATAAGTAAATTTTTGATCAATATTATTTTCATTCATCGCACTTTTTGCAAATGAAAGATGCTTAACTACACCTTCATATAGCTTTAGTACCAAAATATAAGGATCATCAGAAACTGCAACTTGTTGATTATACGCATCTATACTCATAAACTTCTCCTAGCTAATTTAATGCTTTAGTATATAATAATTTTCTTAAATAGAAAATGAAATTAATCACTTTCTATTATCTGCTAGCGGCTGATTGTTGTATCATCAGTTTTAAACCATTAAATGATGCTTCCATTTGATTAATTATTGCTCCATAAGATGCAAATTGTAAAGACATTTGTTGATATCTTGCATCAATAGTTTTTTCAGCTGTCTCTTTATCTTTTTTAAGAGTATTTTCTCTTGAAAGCATATTTAAATCATAATCTAATAAGCTTTTCTTAACCCCAGAAATAGTTATAGCTTCATCAAGTACAGTTGCAATTCCTGGCTTTTCAGCAACTCCAACAAAAAGATTTTGTATTGCTTGTTTATCTATTTTTGCAGCTTTTTCAAACTCTTTTGCATCAAATTTTAAATCTCCATTTTTTTCATTAAAAGAGAATCCATAGCTAAATATTGTAGCATCTGCATTTCCTGTTCCAAACAAAGTAGATTTAACCTTAGACATAACATCTCTTAAAGCAGCTTTATCAGATATGCTTGAATCAGCACTATACAGCTCTTTATCTATTGTGGCATTTAGCTCGTTGTATGCTTTAGCAAAAGTTTCCATCTGCTTTGTTAATTGTGAATTGTCCTCTTCTATATTAATTGTAGATTCTCCAATTTTTGTTGCAGATATTTTTAAACCAGAAATTGTCATACTATTTGAAGAATTTGTGTATTCAACACCATCTACTTTCATCTTCATATCTTTTGCTTCAAGAACATTATCAAATCCCAAAGTGCTTCCAGAAATTGTAACTTTATTTGCAACTCCTGTATTATCACTTTTTATCAATAATCTAAACTCATTACTTCCAGTATCTGCCAAAGTTGCAGTAACTCCTGGAACTTCTTTATTTATCTCTTTTACAAGTTCATTGTATGTAAAATTTGCTGTATTAAAATCTTTACCATTAACAGTTATGATACCTTTGTCAATCTTAACATCTTTTTCTGAGCTATTTATTGCAGCTCCATTTGTTTGCCAAACATCTTTTTGAGCCAACTGACTAACATTTACATTTGTAAATCCAACTTGTAGTGCATTTACATCTTCTGCATCAAACATAACTGAATCACCTGATGTTGAAGCTGATTTACTATTAAAAGCATGAGTTCCTGTTGTTTGATTTAAACTAAATACCTTTACAGCTGCCAAAAGCTCATCAACACTTTTGTTAATACTTGTCATCGCTTCTCGTTCTGAAGTAAACTTCTCAAGCTTTGCTTCAATTGGAGATACAGTAGCTTTTTTTTCTGCTGTTTTTAATTTATCAATTAACTCACTATTAAGTGTTGCTGCTTGACCTTGTCCTAATCCTAATACTGCATTTGCCATTTTATTCTCCTTATATTAAATTATCTTCTCATACCCAAAATTGTCTGTATCATCTCATTTACTGCTGTAATAATTTGTGCATTAGCTGTAAAAGCTGCTTGAAATTTCATAAGATTTAACATCTCATCATCTTTATCAACTTTTACAAGATTATTATAAGATGTTTCAAGAGATTTATATATTGCTTCTTGAGTATCCTTTAGAAAATCCACACTCTCTTTATCAGCCGAAACTGAAATTCTTAAATCTCTAAAAAAGTCGTTTAATGAAGCTTTATTTGTGCTTGTTGCACCCTGCCCTTTTCCATCAAAGTTTAAATCACCTTTCCACTGAATTGTTGCTAAATAATCCAACTCTTCTTGCTTTAATTCATTTACAATTTTTGAATTAAATATCAAACTTTTTACATTTGAACCAGAAAATAGTCCAATACTTTTTATAAGCCCTAAATTTTCATCACTAGCAGCTTCACCATAAATATATTCACCTTGTCCAACTTTTATATATTTATCTGAAACATCAGATAGTGTCATTGCAAAAGCATCTAATTTATCTAAATATTGTTTATATTTATTATTAGGAGAACTAGTGCTAAGATTTTCCATCTGTGCTTTTACAATTCCACTACTTACATTGATTTCTCTCTCATAAATAGCTATTCCAACATCAGATTGAGCCTCTTTGCTTTCAACTTCATTTTTATAAATTGATTCTCTTTTCTCAACAATAGTTGGATCTGTATTATCAATTTTTTCTATACTAAATCTTGCATCAAATTTATTTTCAACACCTGGCAAATTTGATTCAATTCTCAAATAGTTATCTTGAGCATTATTTGTAATCTTATTTCCATTTGCATCAATAGAGTAATCACCATTATAAACAGTTACAACACCTTTTATATTTGCATCGCTATTTATTTTATATGCCATAACTCTTGTTAAATTATTTATATCAACTGTAACATTTTGAAGCCCTGCCCCATCTCCTAAATCTGCTTGAACCACACTCCCCATTGTAAGTGAAACAGAAAATTGATTATTTAATTTAAAAGTTACAATATCGTTTGTATCAATATTTTTTGATGAATAATCACTATTATATTTTAGTGAATCAAAAATATCAACTGTATTGTTGTTGTTATATCTTACATGATTATACTTATCTACCTGATTCGCTTTGATTTCAAGTGCATTTATTTTTTGAACATTTGTATTATTGCTAATTACAGTTTTATCACCAATTTTAAGTTCATAAAAATCACTATCTCTAGTAACTTGAATATCAACATATTGAGCAAGTTCTAGCTCTAGTAAATCTCTTTTATCAAGTAAATCATTTGTTGCTGTATTAAATTTTTGAATTTTTTCGTTTAATTTTGCAATATCTGTTAAAATACCATTTACTCTATCTATATTTGTATGAAACTCAGTATTTTCATACTTTTGCTGATTTTCTATTGTTGTATATTTATTTTTTAAAGAATCAACTAAAATATCACCATTTCTTTTGAGTTCACTTTTATATATTTCTGAACTAGGATTTGTTCTTAAATTCTCTAAAGATTGATAATATCTATTTAAATCAGCAGAAAAACCACTTCCTTCAGTCTCTTTAAAAACTGATTCAACTCCACCAATTAAGTTTGACATCTTTGTAAAATAATTATCTTTTGAATTTTCACTAATCATTTTGTCATACATATATTGTGAAGTAACTCGAAATACACCATCAAAATATACACCTCTTCCAGTCATAATCCCATTTACTTGACCTATCTCACTAAGTTCTGTAACTCTTCTTTTATAACCTGGAGTATTTTCATTTGCTTGATTATTTCCGATATTATCTATTGCATATCTTGATGCATTTAAACCTGTATGCGAAACACTTAGTGTACCTAACATGTAAACTCCTTACATAATATACAAAATTATATTACTACAATTCTTAAAATTAGATTAAAACGGCCAAATTGCTCTTAAAATTCTTGTTCCCCATGGAGTAGATAAAACATCGGCTTCTGTACCATCTTTTTCATACAAAACTTTCAAATCTGCCATTTGTGATGAATTTATTGCATTATCAGAAGTTATATCATATGGTCTTATTATCCCACTTATAATAATTGTCTGTTTTTGCTCATCAAGTAAAACCTCTTTTTTACCTTTTATATAGTAATTTCCATTTTGATATGTCTCTTCTATAATTGCAGAAATTGTAGTTTGAAACTTCTCAGAAACTTGAGTTTTCACCTTTCCTTTATCAGAACTAGAACTTTTTGTATTGAAGCTAACTCCTAAATTTTTATTAAAAGTATCAGTTGCACTTCCAACAATACCACCCGTTTCAACTCCACCCATTGAGGCAAAAACTCCACCGCCTAAATTATTATTTCTATCGCTTGTTAGCTCTCTTTTGCTATCTGTTTTTGTTGTTAAATCTTCATTTATAATAATTTGAATAATATCTCCAACTTGCAAATCTTTCTTATCTGCAAAAAGAGATGTTCCTTGAACTGAATACAAAGAACCTTTATTTTTTCTAGCTTCTGGTTGTTTTTTTGGTATTTGAACATCTGGTTTTTCAAACTCCAAAGTTGGCTTTGTAATTGCACTACAAGCTGAAAAAGCAAAGGCAAATAAAATTAAAAATATACTATTTTTCATACAATCTACTTTTTAAAATAAAATTAATATCAACAGCAATAACTGTTTCATTAAGAGTTCTCTTAATCATAGCCATAGCTCCATATCTTACGAAAAGTGCTTCAAGATTTGAGTTTGCTTCACAAACAATAACTATTTTATTATCTATTATCTTTACTGTTCTAATATGCTCTTGACCTACCAACTCAACAGCCTTTTCTACTTCACTTAAAATAGCTTTTTCTATATCTATTTTCTCTTTTTCTTTACTATTTGCTTCGATTTTTAAAATCTCTTGCTTCTCATTTGCTAATCTGATTTCTTCTTGTTTTGTTTGGTATTTATTATAAAATATAGCTATTGCAATAAGTAAAACTACTACAACAGCTCCTATTTTTAAGAGTTTAAAGTTTTTATTTCTTTTTACTGCAACTATCATTATTTGATTACAAAAGTTGTAAATAAGATAGTTTTCACACTATCTTTAGCAAATTTTTTCTCTGCTGGAATATTATTTAAAACACCATTTATATCATTTACAAGTTCATCTTTTAAAAGATTTTTTCCGCCAACAGTCAATAGCTCTTCTGAACTTCTTGCTCCAATTTGAGAAATTACAACATCAATTATCTCAGCCTTATACTCTTCAACAATAGCCGCAATTGTCATTTCAGTACTTTTTATTGAAAAAGATAGCTTCATTAACTTCTCTTTTCCTCTTGAATCTGTAAGATTTAATACAAGATCATTTATATCAGCTTTAAAACTTCCCATATCATTTGATGGAGCAACAACTTGCTCTACTTGAGCTTGTGGTTGATTAGCATTTAAGTTTGATGTTTGTGTGTATAAAAAATAAAAACCTCCAGCAACAGCAATAATTAAAATAAAAATTAATGCTATTAAGACTATCATTAAGCCTTTTCCACCGCCACTGTTTTGACTTTTATCTGCATTATCATCTGCCATATCTATCCTTTATTTAGTCTTGTTTTTATAATCTTCTAATAGGTGAGTTACTATTGAAGAGTGCGAAATATCCATAAATTTCAATATTTGTGTTACATTATTCTCTTTTAATCTTAAGATTATAGCAAAAACATCATCAATTTTACCCTCACTTATCATATTATCAAAAATCTGTGCAGCATTTTTGGCTTTCATTGCATTATAAATTTTTGCTACTTTTGTATCAACTTCAAGTTTTATCTCTTTTAAAACTTGTGCATTTTTCTCATGCAAAGCTTTTATCTCATTTTTCTCTTTCTCTATTTGAGTTAATATATCTTCTAGCTCTTTTTTATTATCTTGATACTCTTTCTCTTTTTCATCATAAAAATTTTGAAACTCTTTTTTCAACTCCAAAACCTCAAGTTTTTGCCTTGTTAAAGAGCTACTTGTCTCTTGTGCATTTACAAACATTGTAAAAAAAATAGTTAAGATAGCAATATTTTTTATCACAAAAAATCCTTATTTTCTAATATACTTGCTTTGAATAAACTCTTCAGTTGTCTCTAGTTCCTCTTTTAAAGCCAAGGCTTTAGCCTCTTGTTTTTGCTCTTCAAGGATATATTTAAACTGTTCACTCTCTTTTTGAAGCTCTACGATTTCTAAAGTTATTTTTCTTATATCTTCTTCTAATTTCTGTTTTTCTAACTCAAGTTTTTTTATATGCATTTTCATAGTATCTTTATGCATAGTAAGAATCACAAAATCAGAAATAGCTCCATTTTTTTGTACACTTGCACTTGTAATACTATTTTTTGTAAGTATTATTTCAGCATTTATATTATCAATTTTTGAACTTATTTGAGACCTTAAAATAAGCTTCTGATCTGTTTGATTTTTTTTTAGATTATATAGCTTATTTATCAAATTTATTCACCAAAAGTTAGGATATTGCCCCATAATTCAGTTGCATAAGTTCCTATTTGTTCTCCAATCCATGGAAGAGATATTAAAATAAATACAGAAACAACAATCATTTTTGGAACGAAACTCAAAGATGCATCATTTACTTGTGTTACAGCAGAAAATATTGAGATTACAAGTCCTATAACCATACTTACAATCAAAGATGGTAAACCTAACATCAAAATTAGTTTTACTGTGTTTTGTGCAATTGCAATTAAATCCATACTAATCTTTTATTTTAATAGTAATTTCTAATGTTTTATTATTCAAAATCTTAGAAAATAGTGTTGCTAATTCATCAACATTTGAGCTGCTAATATTTACAACTTCGCTATTTACTTTATTTACTTTGCTTTCAACAATATTTGCACTACTATTTTGCTCTAAATTCAATGCATCTAATAAATCTTTTTCACTTATTAAATCAAGTTCAGAAAAATCATCATTTGGCATATCTACTCCTTTTACTATTTTTGGCTCAGGTTTTGCTTCGCTTTTTGGCTCAATACTTTCTACTAAATTTTCTACACTTATTAACTCATCTAATTCGCTTAAATCAGGCTCTGAATTTTCTTGAGTCTCTTGAATTTTACTTAAAAGATTATCTAAATCAAGCTCTTTTGTTATATCTATCTCTTCTTCTATTTTTTCCTCTTTTTTCTCTTCTTCTTTCTCTTCTTTTTTATCCAAAATCATATCAAGAAAATCTATATCTTCAAAGCTCTCCTCAACATTATTTTCAAAATTATCTTCCAAGTCATCTTCAAAACCACCAACACCATCCATTAAGTTTTGAAGCATCTCTTCATCTGACATAGAGCCACTTGTATCGTTTATCAAGCTACTATCATCATAGTCAAATGATATATTATTTAATCCAAAATTATCATTAAAATCTACATTGTTACTTGTATCATAACTATTTATTTTATCATCATCAACAAATAAATTTTCAAGTTCAGCAATACTATTATCAATCTCTTCATCACTTGTTTCATTGCTATTTTTTGCTAATAAGCTAGATAGTTCACTATCAATTGAATCTAAATCTTGAATTTCTAAATCTTCAGGATTTGTACTATTTTCTTCATCTAAAATTACTTTATTTATTGTTTCAAGGCTATTTTCTTCTATATTTTGTTCAAGAATTTCATCTTTTTCTGTGCTATTTGTATTGTTTTCTTCAATTTTTTCTTGTTTTTGTTCATATTTTTTTAAGATATATTTTGGAATTTCCTCCAAAGAATCAACAGACAAATCAGCAATTCCACTATTTAATAAAAACTCCTCTTCAATTGCATCTTTTGGAGTTAAGAATTTTATTTTTCTTGAAAATGAGTTTTTTTTGATTATTTTTGAGTCATCGATTAAGAAAATTTCGTTTGGATTTTGGGCTATTATCTCTTTTAAGGCACTTAATGATTCTATCTCTTTTATTAGATTATTAGCTCCCATTTTGAGTTTTATGTTTGAGTCAATTAAGATTTTATGAATCTCTTTTTTAAAACTTGCTGTTCCATAGATATAAATATTCAATACTCTTGCCCTACAAATATAGTTTATTGGCTTAGATTATACCTTTTTTTATTAAATTTTTGATAAAATCTATCTATTCTATTTTTGGAGATAAATATTGAGATATTTTTTTATAGTTTCATTTTTGCTTTCTAATCTTTTTTCTCAAACTATCAAAGATATTTCAAATGTAATAGGAATAAGAGATAATCAGCTTATTGGCTATGGTCTTATAGTTGGTCTTGCAGGAACTGGAGATAAATCAAAATTTACAATGCAAAGCTTACAAAATCTTCTAAGAAATTCATATATTAAAATCCCAGCTGGTTCTATAAACTCAAAAAATATTGCAGCTGTTATGGTTACTGCTGATTTACCAGCATTTTCAAGACAAGGGGATAAGATAAAAGTAAAAGTTTCAACTATTGGAGATGCAAAATCTATTGATAATGGAGAACTTTTAATTACTCAGTTAAAAGGTGTTGATGGAAGTGTTTATGCCCTTGCTCAAGGTACAATTGTAGCAAATGAGGCAAATAAAACAACAGGTTTTATCTATGATGGGGCAACTGTTGAAAATGAAATAGAGTATGATTTTCAAAGTGAAAAATCTATTCAACTTAGTTTATTTAAAAGTTCTGCTACAAATGCTGATTTAATAGAGACAAAAATAAATGAAAAATTTGGAAAAAGATTGGCAAGTGCTGTTGATACAAGAACAATTGAAGTTGAAAAACCAGCAAATATTAATATTGTAAAATTTATTGCAATGATTCAAAATATAGAGCTTGATTCATCATTTAAGAAAAAATTAATTATTGATATAAACCGAGAATCTGTTATTACAGGTGGTGATGTTGTAATTGACCCTGTTACAATTGCAAGAGGAAGTTTTACAATCAGAATTAGCAAAACTCCGTTAAATCCCGAAGAGTGGGACGATATGAGAAAAAATCCAGGTATGAATATAGGAGATGATGTAAAAATAGCAGATAAGGCAATTGTAAATATTGATAATGCTATGATAAATACAAAAACAAACCCTACTGTTTCTGATTTGGTTCGCTCTATGAAGGTTATGAAGCTTCCAATGAGCGAGATTATTGATACTCTTAAACTTATAAAAGAGATGGGTGCGATTGATGTTGAAATAGAAGTAAGAGGTTAAAATGGCTGAATTTCTAAGTCAAGATGAGATAGATGCTCTTTTAGATATTGCAGAACAAGGCGAAGATTTTGATGGAATTAGCCCTTTAGATAAAGTTGTATCAAAAGAGAAAAATTATGCTATTTACGATTTTAAAAAACCAAATAGAATTACGCCTGATCAATTAAAAGCCTTTTCAACTATGCATGATAAAATGCTAAGAGATTTTATAAATGAACTATCTTCAATGCTAAGAAAACTTGTAGATGTAAAACTTACTTCAATAGAACAGATGACTTATGGAGAGTTTTTACTATCTATTCCACAAGTTACATCATTAAATACATTATCTTTTAAACCACTTGATGGAAGATTGGTTGTTGAGTGTAATCCGGGAATTTCACATAAGATTATTGCTGATTTACTAGGAAGCGGAGCCGTAAATACTTCTGATAATATAGATAGAGAATTAACAGAGATTGAAGTCGAAATTTTGGAGCATTTTTATAAGATGTTTATACGAATTTTGCATAAAACTTGGGGTGAAATTACTAGCTTAAACTTTAAAATAGAGTCAAAAGATACAAATGCAAATGCTATTCAAATAGTTTCAGACCATGAAGTTGTTTTGCTTGTGGTTTTAGAAATAATCATAGATGAAGATTCTGGATTTTTCTCTATTTGCTACCCTGTTTCATATTTTGAATCTTTGCTAGATAAGGTTGTCGAGAAGGTTTTTACAGAAAACAATAGTAGAAAATCTAGCAGAAAAAGAGATATAAAAACCTTAATAGCTGGAGCCAAAATGGAAGTTGAAGCCATAATGGCGGAAACGGAGCTTAGTGCAAGAGATATTTTAAATCTAAAAGAGAACGATATAGTAGTGTTTTCAAAAAATGCAACATCTGCATCATCTACAATTTATATAAATAAAAAAGAGAAATTTTCTGCTATTTGTGGGCTTTCAA